>NZ_JBHIMK010000524.1:0-773 GCF_042194085.1 Bartonella sp. MU70NMGDW | reverse complement strand
CGTCTTACCGGTTATCTGAATTGGCAAAGAAAACGTAAGAGTCAAATGGTAACAAATGTCCTAGAAACTTTAATAGATGTCTTGAACAAAAAAAAACCTGATCATCTTGTGATCTCTGGTGATCTTGTGAATCTTGCTCTAGATAAGGAATTTGAACAAGCACATCGTTGGCTACTTAACTTAGGACAACCTCAAGATATTTCCTTGACATTTGGAAATCATGACGCCTATGTCCGCGGTGCTTTCCAAAAAGCATGTACTCTTTTTAAACCTTGGATCACAGGTGATGTCCCTCAAAAAAGCGCCTTTCTTTTTCCTTATATGCGCATTCGCGAAAATGTTGCCATCATAGCAACTTCTTCAGCCATCGCGACACCACCTTTTCAAGCTTCTGGTTATTTTGGTAAAATGCAAGCGCAAACTTTACCGCTCTTTTTAAAGGAAGCAGCACAGCGTAACCTTTTTCGTGTCGTCATGATTCACCATCCCCCCTTTCCAAAGGCAACGTCTTGGCATAAAAAACTACGGGATATAAAACGTTTTCTAGACGTTATCAAATATCACGGTTGCGAGCTTATTCTTCACGGACATACTCATTTACCCACATTGAACTACATTGAAGGACCAATTAAAAAAATTCCTATTGTTGGTGTTCCTTCCGCATCACAAGCTTTTGGTGATAAAAAACCACCCGCAGGCTTTAATTTATTTTCCATTGAACACTTACAAAATCAATGGCACTGCCAATTGCAACGTTATAGCATTATCAACCC
>NZ_JBHIMK010000523.1:0-783 GCF_042194085.1 Bartonella sp. MU70NMGDW | reverse complement strand
AGGTTTTTACGGAAATGGGTGAGGGCGCTATGATGGGTAAATGCCTCAAATTTCTTGCGAGTTGTCAAGGATATCCCCGTCAGAGAGCTGATTGTTTCAGCAAAGTCCAAAACCTTTCGGTGCATTGAGTTTTTTTCCAACAGCTGTTCCTCTATTGAGCACTTCTATCTTCACGCTTTATAAAAATGCTCCCAGACCCATTTCACGATGGTGGCTCGTGAATGGTATAACGATAAAGCCATTGAGCACCCTATCTTTACGCTTCATAAAGAAGCAAGCCGGCATCATCATTATATTTGCCAGCCCGTGGCTGTTGTGACAGACTTCTCCACAATGTTGTGACAGCCCTTGGCAGTTGAGGCGGTTCATTAGAGGCGTGTTTAGTTCTTTCTTATCTTATACAATTTCTATCCACACATTCACTTCGCCACACATTTATCTCGCTTGTGATGTGCAAGTGAGTGATTTTGATTGATTCAACATAGGACAGATTTAAAACGGGAAAATCCTATGGTATTGAGGATTCTCATTCAATATGGATAACGCTAGATTGTCGTTATAAATAAACACATTATCTGATTGAGACAAGAGTAGAAATGTGGACCAGAGCCTAAAATGAACGCTGTGGGTAATCGTTATCGGTCATCATCGGGGTGTGTGCTTACACCCCGATCTTTTGACAGAAAGATTTGTTTTAAGACGTTTACATCTTTTTTAGTGGGTTGTTTATTGGGGAGCAATCATCTTTTTGGGATCAACTAATCGGTCATAATCCTCTATAGA
>NZ_JBHIMK010000522.1:0-785 GCF_042194085.1 Bartonella sp. MU70NMGDW | reverse complement strand
AGTATTTGCTTAAAGTGCTTTTTACATCACTGTCCCCCATCAACAGACAGTTTATTTTTCATTTAAATGGTTAAGTTCATGAAAATACGTAAAAAACGCGGTAGACCGAGAATAACAGGCAAACTCAGAGAGCCCAATGGCCGTATTTCACGTGCCCAAAGCCCCAGCGAATCTGCGCTTCAATCTGCGATTGAAATGCGTGCAAAACACTTTGGTTTAAGCCTTGAAGAAGCGAAAAATCCACTTGTTGGAACCTATATTGGGCGTCTTTGTTTGCTTGGCTATAAAGGGGATTCATCAGGCATCAGTAAGGAGCAATATGACACGGCGCAAAGATACTTGCAAATCAGAAACGACTATTTATGTGCAAAAGGCTTACCAAACGGCTATTATGATGGTTTTACGCACAGCGCATCAGATGAGACAACAAAAAAGCAATGGGTTCAAAGAGCAACGAATTGCTATGAAGATATGCAAGAAGCGATTAAAGAAGCACAATATTTGCATCGTCAACACAACTTTCATGCGGCATTACAATATCTTGTTATAGAAGATCAACCGCTGCCTAATCTTGTTGGTTCATTGCGTATTATTCTTGATGCCCTTTATAAACATTTTGACTGTTCTAGCAAAAAGAGCATTGGCTAAAAACACCCATCGTTTTCTCTCCCTCACAGGATAAAGATTCTAAAACCCTCCTTTGTAACATGCCTCTTTGTAACCAGCTCCTTTATAAAGAGACAATCCTTCTTGAAAAGTTACACTTGAGACCCACTGGACTTGCC
>NZ_JBHIMK010000521.1:0-788 GCF_042194085.1 Bartonella sp. MU70NMGDW | reverse complement strand
GTCGTGCCGTAATTCCTTGCAAAGCCATGACCGGCGTTCATAAGCATATTCAACCTATTCCAGCCGCTATTGTCTTGCTCCAGCCAACGTTCACGATTGGCATCAACAACTCTCTGATTGTAATTATCAAGCACACCTCCCCCCTGTATGGCATTGGAATAGGCATTGCCATAACCCTGCAAGAAGTTATTTGATGCTCCCAACTGATTTTGATTGGCTTGGTCTATCATGGCATTGGCTTGCATCATGCGATCTGCATCACGATTATACTGGTCTGCTGTAGCACTTGTGGACAAAGCACCAAGTTCATTTGCCAATACACCTGCATGTGCACCGGACCCATAACGACCCGCACCTGCAAAAGAGCTGTTAATCGTATCTCTTACACGGTCTAAGCTATTTTGAAGGGCGGCATTAAAAGACGGATTCTGTCCCACCATACCACCAGAAGCCATATGTCTAAGATTCATGGCTGCCGACGTTGGATTATAGATTGTATTCATCAAAGAGCGATTTTGATAATGATGAGGAATACTGCCAAGACCACTAATGCCATAGCGCGTTTGATCACTTAACGGGGCAATACGAGGTCCCCCATACACATTACCCCCAATCCCTGTGTCATACATTTGATACGCATCCCTACCCCCACGCTTAAATACATTTTCCATCCAAGCAGGAGGGGCGCTTGTCTGCACCTGCTTTTGTTCTGTTGTTGCTGGTGTCTTGCTCCCCATTTCACAATTCCTTCCTGTAATAAAGCATATCTATGCTGTAACCTTGCTTGT
>NZ_JBHIMK010000520.1:0-792 GCF_042194085.1 Bartonella sp. MU70NMGDW | reverse complement strand
CACGGGGGTTTCTTTTAAGAGTTCCCTAAGCTTTTCGACCATGACATCATTGATAATAAAACGTCGTTTACCAAGAGTATCATTATTATTTTTACGAGTAGAAACTAAGCGGTGTGCAAAGTGCATTATGCAATCATATTCGCAATATTAGAAAAATAGTAATCTATCATTACTTACTGATACGGAGCGCAGTATTGTAGAAAATAATTTGCTTCAATTACCAAATAAATAAAAATACAGTTGATTAAGGAAATTTTTGCTTTGTATGAAGCACACGTAAAATACGCACAACGCCATTTGAAATATCATAAATCATGATATAATTTGAATGTACAATAAGTTCACGTGTATTTACAATTCGTCCTAAACGACCAAGAGTAGGAAATTTAATAAGTTTTTCTACTTTTTCAGATAAAAGTTGATCAAACTTTAAGGCAGCAGAAGGATTATCTTGTGATATGTATTCACGGATCTTTTTGCGGTCAACGTGTGCTACTTGTGTCCAAATTAGCTTCATAAAGTTGATCTATCGAGTTTACTTTGTGTTTTTAGGCGCCATTCCTTTGCTTCTGCTTCGATTTCTTCAGAAGATATTATATCACCTGCATTAGCAGAATTTATCCCTAATTGAACTTGTTCCCGAAACCATAAATCGTGTGCACTTTTTTCTTTTTGTTCTTTTACGATATCGCGCATATAATCGCGCAATAATTGTGCAGCAGATCTATCACACGCCTTTGCTGCTTTGGAAAATTCATTTTTTAATACATCATCGACGCGAAAGGTAAATGT
>NZ_JBHIMK010000052.1:595-13645 GCF_042194085.1 Bartonella sp. MU70NMGDW | reverse complement strand
TTTTGTAAAAGCGACAGATTTAGATTGTATTTTTGAGTAATTTTTTAATTCCATATTTACATAAAACACAAAAAATACTAATAAACCTCACATATTAGAACCTAAACGTGTTGAATATTTTTCTATTAGTTAAGCTTTTAATACGTTATGTGTATTCTTGGTAAGAAGAGGGGGGGATTATGGTGTAATTATGGTCAATCTATTTAAAAATCGTTTCTCCTTATGTACTTTTACAACAGCATGTCTTTTTTTTGCACACAATGTTGATGTTTTTGCAAACAATGCTGAATCTCAAGTTGCCTCTGAAAAAAAACAGTCTTCATGTGATCAGAATGCAGCATTTTATCAGTGTTCTGATGGTGAAGAGCACGAAATTAATAATAAAGTTTATTCACGAACGGATAAAAATATTAATGGTGTTCATGGAGCCATGGAGGTTTCTAAAAGCGATACAATTATTCGTGGCAAGAATATAACTGTTAAGGGTATTTTGGATGAAAAGAATAATTCGGAAAAGAATTTTTGGACATATGGAGTAAAGGCATCAGAACATGCGAACGTCTTTCTGAGCGATTCTACGTTGAGTGGCGTTTTAGTGGGGGTGGAAGCTCAAGGTGGTTTCCTCACACTATCTGGTGGATCGATTGATGCAATCAAAACGGGGGCTTTTGCAGAAGGAAAATCTCGAAGTAGAATTAATTTAACGAATACAAAAATTAGGCTAGGAAGTGTTGGGGTTAAAGCAGGAGAAAAAGGATACCTTATTTTAGAGGGTGTCTCTATTACCGGCAAGGGGAGTACTGGCAAGGATGATCAAGGGCTGGATGCAGGTCGTCAGGCAGCTTTTCACATATCTGAAGATGGTTATGTTGATTTTATGAAAGGGTCTGTTGATGTCACTGATGCTCATGGGCTTTTATTGCAGGGAGATAAAGGTTCTCAGATTAATATTGGAGATTCCAATATTACAGTGAAAGGTAATGCATTTTATGGTATGCATTTTGAAGGTAAAGCAGCATCAGATGGTTCGTTAGAGAAAGAGTTATCGCGCGTTGATTTGAAAAAGACGCGTTTTGTCGTTCCAGATAGCATAGCTCTTTACAGCAGTAAATCTGGAAAGTCTTCTATATTTTTAAAGGAAACAAAGCTTTTTGGAGATTTGTTGCTGAAGGTTGAGAGTAACTCTTCTATAAAGGTTGTTGCTGATGCTTCTGCACTTGTCGGTCAAACTCAGGTTGATAATAGTTCTACAGCTAATCTTGGATTGAAAAATAATTCACAGTGGGTTTTATTGCAACCAAGACATAAAAAATTACAAAATCCTAATTATAGAGGTGTTTCGTTTATTTCATCGGTAGATCTTTCTAATAGTTCTATTATTTTTAAAAAACCAAAGTCTAGTACTGATCATGCATATCAAACGCTTTATATTGGAAAAGGAACAGGTGTTGTGTATCGGTCGTTGGGTGATGCTTGGATTCATTTGAATGCATGTTTAAATCCTAGTGATACAAGTGGTAATCAAGTAACGGATCGGCTTCTCATTCATGGTGATGTTTCGGGAGAAACTATAGTCCATATACAAGGGGTTGCGGGAGGTTTAGAAGAAAAAAATGAAAAAGCGCATAGTGTTTCAATTATTCAAGTTTATGGAAAGGCATCATATAACTCTTTTCAACTGAATGGGCAGTATGTTGCATTAAATGGCGCGCCTTATAAATATGTTCTTCGTTCTTATGGACCCAAAGCTACTGGAGGGGAGGAGCATGTTAAACAGAGATTTGCTTTGAATGGAGGAGCATTTTGGAATTTTCGTTTAGAAAATGAATATGTTCAAACATCTGATGTTTCTAAAAGTACTCCTATGGTTTCTAAACGTACACCTCCTGAACATGCTTCTTTTGAGGATATTGTTCCAGAATCTTCTGATGATGTTGTTCCAGCGCCTTCTGCGGATGTTGTTCAAACCTCTTCTGATGATGTTGTTCCAGCATCTTCTGCGGATATTGTTCCAGTGTCTTCTGCGGATAGTCTTTCTAAGATTGAAAATGTTTTTCCGTCTCGACGAGGTGTAAGATCTGTTGTTCCTCAGGTACCAACTTATCTCCTTTTGCCAAATAGTTTATTCCATGTAGGTTTGATAGATATTAGCAATCAAAACAAGCAGTTGGAGAGAGTACGGAATAATCCTAGTGGGATGTTGGAAATTCGTGAAAATCCTGCTTCATTTTTGCGTGGTTATGGTGGGAGTTATCGTTATGGTTCAGATTTATCTGCGCTTGAATATGGCTATGGGGGGGATCTAGTATACTATGCGCTAGAGACAGGTGTTTTGCTACAAACTGTTGAAAATGTTGACAGTACTGTATCCTTTGGGGTTATGGGGTCTTATGGAAAGCTCTCTCTACAGCCTCAAGATGTTGCACAAAGCCAAAAAAGTACATTTGATAAATGGACTGCTACAGTATATGGCAGTATGCAACATGATGCAGGATTTTATGTTGATGGTCTTTTATCCTATGGTCTGTTTAAGGGAGATGTTCTGACAACTGCTCGGGGTAAGACTGCAACATTGAAGGGTAACCCTTTAAGTGTTTCCTTGATGAGTGGTCAGAAAATTGCCACAGGATATGAAGGTCTTGTTTTTGATCCACAGGTTCAGGTTGTTTATCAACATCTTCAATTTAATGAGGCTCGTGATATTGATAATTTTAATATTGAGATGGATAAACTGGATCAATTGATGGTGCGTATGGGGGGGCGTTTGATGAAGACCCTGACTGCGTCTGAAAAAGATCGTGATGTTTCTTTCTATGGAAAGATTCATTTTGCCCATGATTTTGGCAAAGAAAGAGCTGTGCGCTTTAAAGATTCTTTCCAGTTAGGGGCTTTTGGTTCTTCTCTAGAAGCTGGATTGGGTGTTAATGCTCAATTGTCTTCAAAGTTTGCTTTGCATGGAGATGTGACTTATCAGCACAAGCTTACCAAGGCTGGTTTTTCTGGAGTAAGTTTTTCTGGGGGTCTTCGCTACCATTTTTAGATAACCATAAATTATAAGATAAGTTTTACACAATTATAGAATTTTGTATGAAGTATAAAACGAATATTTAAGTTTTATACTTCTCATTTTTCGAATGTTTAACTTAGCGTTATTGCAGGTGTTATCTTCTTTTATATAAGGGGGGAGAGGTTGTAATAGAGTTATGGCTAATATATTTAAAAGTTATAAGTTTTTATATACTCTTACAACAGCTGCTGTTTCTTTTTTTCCAATCGTGGTTGTTAGTGCGAATTCTAACGCTTCTAGAGTTTCGTGTGATTCAGAGGCTCAGTTTTATACATGCAGTGATGGTAAGAAGCACGTAATCAAAAATAAAACCTATGATTTTCTAAACGCTTCTAAAGGTAAATCGGTTTCTGCTATATATGTATGAAAGCAAGGCACAATTGTTAATGCGTCTCGTATAACTGTTACGGGTAGTAATCCAGATGAAATATCTCAATATGGTGCATTCGTACAAGATAGCGGAAAGCTTGTTCTAACGGATTCAAATTTTAAGAATATCCCCGGTCTTCGTGCTCTCAATGGAGTTATTCAAATGAACGACGGGAAGATTGAGGGAACTTCACACGCTATTTATGCATCGGGGAAAAAGACGGATATTGCTTTAGTTCGTGTAAATGTTGAGATTAAGCCAGACAATTTGAATGTAAAGGGTATAGGGATTGTAAGTGGTCTTGATGCATTTGTTAGGATGTCAGGTGGTACCGTTACTTTTAATGAGATTGGCGCATTTTCAACAAAATTTGGGGGGAAGTATCTTCTCGATACCATGATGGTTGAGGGAAAAGGAGAAAAATACACTGCTATAGTTGATAATGAAAGTGTCGATAAATTACCAGAAGCTTTTGACATATCTCAAGGGGGAGCTGTTCATTTGAGGGATAGTTCTATTCTGCTTACTGATATGCATGGCTTCTTGATTACAAATTTTTTAGGTTATGCCTATAAAAATGGCAAGCTAATTCAGAGTTATGATTCATCAGATGAATTTAAGAAAACAAATATTAATATTGAGAGATCAAATATTTCTGTGCACGGGATGGGGGTACATGGTCTGTACTTTGATACATTAGATTCAGATCGATGGGCTGATATGTTGAATATAGATGATAAAAAACGTTCAGAAACAGAAAAAATTGTTCTGGGAACTGCATCAGTTTATTTGTCAAAGACGTCTCTTACAGTTCCAGATGGTATTGCTATTTATGCTACGGGGCCTGAAGGTTTGGGAGCTGAAGCTACTCTTGAATTATCGGAAGGAACCAGAATCTCTGGTGATTTGTTATTTAAAGCTCAATACGACTCCTTTATAACCGTAAAAGCTAGGGACACTACGCTTACAGGAGATATTCGTGTTGAAGATACATCTACTGTTGATTTAGAGTTAACGCGTGGCTCGACATGGTATCTTACCCAAAGTAAATATTATCTCATCCAAAGTAAAAACGAAGATTCACAAGAAGGTATTTCTATAGATACATCCGTCTCATATATAAGTCTTTCAGACAGTACTATTGTTTTTAATAGTATATCCAATAATTATCAAACACTGCGCATTGGAAAAAAAACGATTATAGATGATATAGATGATATAAGTAAACAAGGTGAGTTGATAGCATTATACGGACTAGTCCATAAGGATGCATATAGTGCACAGGGTAATTCTCGGATTAAGCTCGGTGCATTTTTGAATGACGATGGTTTATTTGATACTCAAAAAGTTGATCGTATTTTGATTTATGGTGATGTCTCGGGGGAGACTACACTTCTCCAAGTGGAAGGTTTTTCCGAAAAATCAAAAAAAGAAGTCCGTGATAAAGGAAGTGAAAGTGTTTCACTTGTTCAAGTTTCTGGGTACGCGTGTGAAGATTCTTTTCAACTTGCCAGTGGGTATGTTACAATAGGTAGTTTTCCTTATCAATACCATCTTCGTGCTTATGGTCCAAGTTCTTCTTCTGGAAAAGCAGATCCCAAGAATAGATTAGTTGCAGGCAATGGAGACTTTTGGGATTTTCGCCTTGAAGGTATTTATGTGAGTTCCAAAGTTGATTCTTCTGAAACTAAGACTATTGAACCTGTTCATACGGATCTTACTTCCACTCCATCTACGCCTCCTTTTGTTGAAGTATCTTTACCGTCCTCTCCTCCTGTCGATTCTACATCTGTACCATTGCTTTCTACTGATACAGTTGAAACTTCGCATATAGAATCTATACCTACACCATCTGATTCAGTTACATCTCCTTCTTTGGCTCCTATGCCTGAACCACCTATGCCGTCTGCTCTACCTACGGTTTCTTCAGATGAGTTGTCTTTTTCAACCGAGCTTTCTTCTACGGAGGGTATTTCTACACCTGTTCCAACCGTTTACTCTACACCTCCTTCGTCCGAGTCGCCTGTGCCATCTGCTCCTGTTGACCTTAAGTCTATACCATCTCCTTCTGTTTCAGTTGAAACTTTACCTAAACAATCGATGCCTGCATCTCCGTCTGATTTAGCTAGATCTTTCCCTGTAGAAACTGTGCTGGAGCTATCTGCTTCGGTTACGTCTTCTCCATTTGAGTTGTCTGTGCCATCTACTTCTGTTAGTTCTGAACCTTCTGCATCTGTGTTATCTAAGTCAGTAGAATCCTCATCTAAAGATTCGGCACCCACTCCTCTATCTCCAGCCGTTATACCTGCCTCTTCTCCGTCTACGCCCTCTGAGTTAGGTGATCCTTCATCTACAGGTTCTGTGCCCACTCCATTACCTACGCCTACAGATCCTTCATCTTCTGCGCCCTCTGCGTCGGTAGATCCTTCAGCTTCTTCCTCTCCAGTTGCAGTTGTTACACCAACACCTACTCCGTTTGAGCTTTCTGATCCAAGTGATCCTATACCTACAGATCCTGTTCCCACTCCGCCTGTTCCAGTTGAACCTACACCAGTTGTGTTTGTTCCTGTTAGGCTTGATATTCAGTCCGAGCCAAGAATTAGAGCGGTTGTTCCACAGTTACCAACTTATCTCCTTTTACCAAATGCTTTATTCCATACCCGCTTGATGGATCTTGTCTCTCAAAATAAAAAATTGAAGGCAATACGAAGCTCTTCTCGAGGTTCTTTGAAGAGTGATGAAAATCCAGCATTTTTTATACGTGGTTATGGTGGAAGCTATCACTATGCTTCAAATCTTTCTGCTTTTGAATATGGCTATGGAGCCGAACTCGATTATAGTGCACTGGAAGCAGGCGTTTTATTGAAAGAAATTGAGAGTTCAGAGAGTTGCTCATTGTTTGGGGTGATGGGAACTTATGGAAACCTCTCTCTCCATCCTCTAAATGTTGAACAGAGCAAAAAGAGTCCATTTGATAAATGGTCCGTTGCTGCTTATGGAAGTCTGCAACATGATGCGGGTTTTTATATGGATGGGTTGTTATCTTACGGCTTGTTTAGGGGTGATGTTTTCACTCTTGCACGGGGTAAGGTCGCAACATTAAAAGGTAAACAGTCAAGTGCTTCTTTAACCAGTGGTAAAACATTTGCAATAGGGCGTAATGGTTTTGTTTTTGATCCACAGCTTCAGCTTATTTATCAGCATCTTCAGTTTGATGGTGTGCGTGATGTTGATAGTCTTGATGTTGATATGGGAAAATTTAATCAATGGACGGCACGTGCTGGTGGGCGTTTAACTAAGTTTCTTGCGCCCTTTGAAGAGGGGCGTGTTATTTCTTTCTATGGTAAGCTTTATCTTATGCGTAGTTTTGGAGATAGACAGTTTGTTTCATTTAAAAATGATTTCCAGTTAGGTGATTTTGGTTCTTCTTTAGAAGCGGGGCTCGGTTTTAATGCCAAATTATCTTCGAAATTTGTACTTCATGGAGATATAAATTATCAACATGGACTGACAAAAGCAGGGTTTTCTGGAATGAGCTTTTCCGGTAGATTACAATATCTTTTTTAGTTATCCATGAAATATAGAATAATTTATATATAAGTATATAAGTGTTATATTAATAATTAAGTTAACTATTTATCGTATATTTATTTTATTTTAATAAGTTTATAATATACATTATGTGATTGTTCTTCGTTAATAAATAGGGGTAAGGAAGAATGGTGATAAATGTATTTTACAAACATGCATTTTTATACAATTTTACAACAGCTATTCTTTATTTTTTTCAGGTTGCTTATGTTAATGCTGCAGGATCTTCAAGTGATGCAGGAGAGGCATTTTATAAATGCGATGATAGAAAAACACACTTTCTCGCAAATAAAGTTTATTACTTAAAAAATTCTCAGGAGGTTGCGCCTATTGCAGCTATATATGTAGAAAAAGTAGGCACTGTTGTTAATGCCTCTCAGATAACAGTTTATGGCGATAATCCAGATAAAATATCTGCCTATGGGGCGTATGTAAGAAATGGTGGAAAACTTAATCTAACATTTGCAGATTTCAAGGACATACCTGCTCTTCGTGCTCAAAATGCAGTTATTAGCATGACAGTAGGGGAAATTAAGGGTGCTTCACATGCTATTTATGCATGGGGGAAAGAAACGGATATTGCTTTAGAGAGTGTGAATATCGATATTGAGCCAGATAATTTGAAGGTAAAAGGGATCGGTATTATGAGTGGTTTTGATGCAATGGTTAGAATGTCAGAAGGTACCGTTAATTTTAATAAGATTGGCTCATTTTCAACTCGGTTTGGGGGGCGCTATATTCTTGATACTATGTGTATTACGGGGCAAGGAAGGAGGGAGGAAGCTAGAACAGATGGTGATGGCGCTATGGGGGTATTGCCGGAAGCTTTTGAGGTTTTTCAAGGAGGTGATGTTTATTTGAAAAAAGGTTTTATTCATCTTAACAATATGCACGCATTCTTGATTAAAAATTTTTCAGGTTATGTAGAAAACAATGGCAAATTAATTCAAAAGTATGTTTCGCCAGATGGCTTTAAGAATACAAGTATTAAGATAGAAAAAAACGATATTTCTGTGAAAGGGGAGGGAGTACATGGTCTGTATTTTAATGTTTTAGCTCCAGAAGAGCTTGCTAAGATGACTAGGCAACGAGATGATGAAAAAGTTTTAGAAACCCAAAAAGTTCTCACGGGGAAGGCATTTGTTTATTTATCACAGACAAATATGACAGTTCCAGATGGTATTGCGATTTATGCGAAGGGAAATAGAGGCTATAGGGCTGAAGGTATTCTTGAATTATCTGATGAAACAAAGATTTCTGGTGATTTGTTGTTAAAAGCTGAAAACAACGCTTCTCTATTGGTGAAAGCGAATTCTTCTTCTCTGACAGGAGGGACGCGTGTTGACGATAAATCAACTATTGATTTAGAGTTAACCCGTTATTCAACATGGTATCTTACTAAAAGTAAATACAATGGTTTACGGGAATCTGTTTCATCTCTTTCTTCTCTAAGTCTTTCCAATAGTACACTGATCTTTTATGATGAAGATATATTGAATGGTTATCAAACGCTACGCATTGGAAAAAGGGCGGATATAGGCGCAGGAGATAGAATTCTCGCATCAAAAGATAAAAAAGTTTACAGTGCTGAGGGAAATGCTCAGATTAAGTTGAGTGCATTTTTGAGTGATGAGGGTTTGTTTGATCCCCAAAAAACCGATCGTATATTGATTTCTGGTGATGTCTCGGGAACGACATTCATTCATGTGCGAAATTTTCCAAAAGCTGCAAATAAAGAAGTCCATGAAGGAAGAGATCAAAGCATTTCACTTATTCAAGTTGCTGGAACAGCGCAGGCAGGTTCTTTTCAACTCGCCAATGGTTATGATAGTTATACTACAGTGAAAGGTTTTCCTTATCAATATCGTATTCGTGGTTATGGTCCGAATTCGCCCTTTGGAAAAGCGGATGCTAAGCAAAGATTAGTGGAAGGTGAGGGGGATTTTTGGGATTTCCGTCTTGAAGGTATCTATATTTCTTCTAGAATAGGTACTTATAATGGTCCATTTATTAAACTGGCTTCGTTTTCATTATCTCATCCTTTAGATTCTCCGCCTCCCAATTCACTTCCTACGTCATTGACATCTGCCACACCTTCTTCTTCTACATCTTCTGATCCTGTTGATCCTCCACCTTCTTCCCCCGACCCACTTCCTACGTCATTGACACCTTCCACACCTTCTTCTTCTACATCTTCTGATCCTGTTGATCCTCCACCTTCTCCCCCCGACCCACTTCCTACGTCATTGACATCTGCCACACCTTCTTCTTCTACATCTTCTGATCCTGTTGATCTTCCACCTTCTCCCCCTGATCCACTTCCTACGTCATTGACATCTGCCACACCTTCTTCTTCTACATCTTCTGACCCTGTTGAACCTTCGTCTAATCTTCCTGTGTCGCTTAATGTTCAGCCTAATCTCCAAATTAGAGCTGTTGTTCCTCAATTGCCAACTTATCTTCTTTTGCCAAATACCTTATTTCATGCTGGTTTAGTGGATATGACCACGCAAAATAAGACGGTAGAGACAATGCGGAATGCTTTTCATTCCTCTTGGAAGGATGATGAAAAGACAGCCTTTTTTCTGCATGCTTATGGTGGTAGTCATCATTATGCTTCCAATTTATCTGCTTTTGAATATGGCTATAACGCTGAGCTGAATTATAGTGCACTCGAAGCAGGTGTTTTGTTAAACGAGATTGAGAGTTTATACAGTCGTACATTCTTTGGGGCTTTGGGGAATTATGGAAATCTTTCTCTAACCCCAGAGGATGTTGAACAAAGCAAAAAAAGCGCATTTGATAAATGGTCTGTTGGAGCCTATGGAAGTTTACAGCATAATACGGGTTTTTATATCGATGGAGTATTATCGTATGGACTTTTTAAGGGAGATGTTTTGACACTAGCACGGGGCAAGGTTGTGACGTTAAAGGGTAAACAGTTTAGCGGTTCTTTAACAAGTGGCAGAACGTTTGCAACAGGGGATAAAGGTGTTGTTTTTGATCCGCAGATTCAGGTTGTTTATCAGCATCTTCAGTTTAATCCGGCACATGATGTTGATAATATTGATGTTGATTTAGGAAAATTTCATCAATGGGTGGGGCGTGTTGGTGGGCGTTTAAGCAAGACACTTAATGTTTCTGAAAAGGGACGTGCCGTTTCTTTTTATAGTAAGCTTTCTTATTTGCATAGTTTTGAAGATAAGCAATTTGTTTCTTTTAAAAACGATTTCCAATTAGGTGATTTTGGTTCTTCTTTAGAAGCGGGGCTTGGTTTTAATGCCAAACTATCTTCGAAATTTGCACTTCATGGAGATATAAATTATCAGCATAAACTGACAAAAGCAGGATTTTCTGGAATGAGCTTTTCTGGTAGATTACAATATCATTTTTAGTTATCCATAAAATATAGAATAATTTATATATAAGTATATAAGCGTTATATTAATAACTAAATTAAGTATTTATTGTATATTTATTTTATGAAGTTTATACTATATATTATATGATTGTTATTCTTTGATAAATATGAGTAATGAAGAATGATGGTTAATGTATTTTATAATCATACATTTTTATGCACTTTTACAACAGCTATTCTTTATTTTTTGCAAATTTTCCATCTTGAAGCTGCTGGAAGTTTATGTGATCCAGAGGCTCCATTTTATAGATGCGATGATAGAAAAACACACTTTCTCGCAGATAAAGTTTATTACTTAAAAAATTCTCAGGAAGCTGCGCCTATTGCAGCTATATATGTAGGAAAGCAAGGCACAATTGTTAATGCGTCTCGTATAACTGTTACGGGTGATAATTCAGATGAAATATCTCAATATGGTGCATTCGTACAAGATGGCGGAAAGCTTATTCTAACGGATTCAAATTTTAAGGATATCCCCGGTCTTCGTGTTCTAAATGGAGTTATTCAGATGAATGACGGGAAGATTGAAGGAACTTCGCACGCTGTTTATGCATCGGGGAAAGAGGCGAATGTTGCTTTAGTTCGTGTCAATGTTGAGATTAAACCAGACAATTTGAATGCGAATGGTATAGGGATTGTAAGTGGTCTTAATGCATTTGTTAGGATGTCAGGTAGCACTGTTACTTTTAATGAGATTGGCGCGTTTTCAACAAAGTTTGGGGGGAGATATCTTCTCGATAACATGACGATTGAGGGAAAAGGGAAAAAATACACTTCTATAGTTGATAATGAAAGTGTCGATAAATTACCAGAGGCTTTTGACATATTTCAAGGTGGCGCTGTTCAATTGAGGAATAGTTCTATTGTGCTTAATGATATGCATGGCTTTTTGGTTAAAAATTTTTCAGCTTTTGTAAATAGTAGAGGCCAGCCTATTCATAATTATGATCTATCAGACGCTTTTAAGAAGACAAATATTGAGATTGAGAGCTCAAATATTTCTGTGCAGGGAAAGGGGGCTTATGGTCTGTATTTTAATCTATTAGATCCAAACACAGTGGCCGAATATTATGGACAAAAAGGTGTTTCAAAAGAGCCAAGAATCACTATGGGAAAGGCATCTGTTCGTTTAAAACAGACAACTTTCACAGTTCCAGATGGTACAGCTATTTATGTTACTGGGCAGGGCGGTTATGGAGCTAGTGTTTCTCTTGATTTATCAGAAGCAACAAAGATCTCTGGTGATTTGTTATTAAAAGCTGAAAAGAACTCTTCTATATCTATTAAAGCAAGCGCGTCTTCCCTTACAGGGGGTGTGCACGTTGAAGATACTTCTACTGCTAGATTAGAATTAACGCGTGGTTCTACTTGGTATCTCACAAAAAGCAAATATAAAGGTTTGCAGGGTTCTGTTTTTACAGATTCATCACTTTCATCTGTGAGTCTTTCTGATAGTACATTTATTTTCAATCGGGATGTATCCAGCGGTTATCAAACATTGCGTATCGGGAATGAACGATACAAGGAGGCATACAATGCGGAGGGTAATGTTCAGATTAAGCTCAGTACGTTTTTGAATGATGATGGTTTGTTTGATTCTCAAAAAACCGATCGTATTTTGATCTATGGAGATGTTTCCGGCACTACACTGCTCGTGATGGAAAATTTTTCCAAAACTTCAGAAAAGGAAGTAAGCGGTGAAGGAAGCAACAGTATTTCACTTATCCAAGTTTCTGGATATGCGCGTGAAGATTCTTTTAAACTAATGGGCGATTATACTGCAATAAATGGTTTGCCTTATCAATATCGTCTTCGTGCTTATGGCCCAAGTTCTTCTTTTGGAAAAGCAGATCCTATGAATAGATTAGTTGCAGGAGATCGGGACTTTTGGGATTTTCGTCTCGAGGGTATTTATATTAGTCCTAAACAAGATTCTTCTACAATTTTACCTATTCCACCTTCACCTTCTGCGCCGGTAGATCCTACACCTACAGACCCTGTTCCCACTCCATTACCTACACCTATTACACCAACACCTGCTCCGTCTGCGCCCTCTGATCCAAGTGATCCTGTACCTACAGATCCTTCACCTTCTTCCTCTGTGCCTATTACACCAACAGCTTCTCCGTCAGCGCCCTCTGATCCAAGTGGTCCTATACCTACAGATCCTTCATCTTCTTCCTCTGTACCTATTACACCAACACCTGCTCCGTCAGCGCCCTTTGATCCAAGTGGTCCTGTACCTACAGACCCTTCATCTTCTTCCTCTGTGCCTATTACACCAACAGCTTCTCCGTCAGCGCCCTCTGATCCAAGTGGTCCTGTATCTACAGATCCTTCATCTTCTTCCTCTGTGCCTATTACACCAACACCTGCTCCGTCTGCGCCCTCTGATCCAAGTGGTCCTATACCTACAGATCCTTCATCTTCTTCCTCTGTACCTATTACACCAACACCTTCTCCGTCAGCGCCCTCTGATCCAAGTGATCCTGTACCTACAGATCCTTCATCTTCTTTCTCTGTGCCTATTACACCAACACCTTCTCCGTCAGCGCCCTCTGATCCAAGTGATCCTGTACCTACAGATCCTTCATCTTCTTT
>NZ_JBHIMK010000052.1:0-495 GCF_042194085.1 Bartonella sp. MU70NMGDW | reverse complement strand
CTCTGTGCCTATTACACCAACACCTTCTCCGTCAGCGCCCTCTGATCTAAGTGATCCTATACCTACAGATCCTGTCCCCACTTCGCCTGTTCCTGTTAAGCCTGATATTCAGCCCGAAATGGGAATTAGGGCGGTTGTCCCACAGTTGCCAACTTATCTCCTTTTACCAAATGCGTTATTCCATGCCGGCTTGATGGATTTTGCCTCTCAAAATAAAAAATTGGAGGCAATACGAAGCTATTCTAGAGGTTCTTTGAAAAGTGATGAAAATCCAGCATTTTTTATCCGTGGTTATGGTGGAAGCTACCACTATGCTTCAAATCTTTCTGCTTTTGAATATGGCTATGGAGCAGAACTTGATTATAGTGCACTGGAAGCAGGCGTTTTGCTGAAAGAAATTGAGAGTTCAGAGAGTTGCACATTCTTTGGGGCTTTGGGGAATTATGGAAATCTTTCTCTAACCCCAGAGGATGTTGAACAAAGCAAAAAAAGCGC
>NZ_JBHIMK010000519.1:0-794 GCF_042194085.1 Bartonella sp. MU70NMGDW | reverse complement strand
CCTATTTGCTGTAATATGCGTGTGATAACTGCTGTATCTTTGACGTATAAGCTGTTGACATATTGGATGGGGGCGGAAAGGCAGACAATGGTGGTGATGCCAAGCCCTATGCCTCTTAGCAAGAATCCAAGCTCATCCATGCTTATATTATAGCCGAAGCATAATAATCCAAAGCTTGATATCACCAAACCAATTCCTATCATGAAAAAGGGAGTTTTTTCTTTCCATTTTTGGTAAATAAATTTCCTTCCGATCCATGCACCTACCCCTTGTAGAGCAAGGACTGCGCCGATGATGAGAAGGCTATTTTCATGGGCTTTTTCCATGGCAACGGCTAAAGGAAAATAAACGAGGAAGCTATAAAAAAGAAATGAAGCAACAAGCCCTATGATCATGAGTAATGTATAGCGCGCATTTTGAAATCCGCTAAAGACGATTAATTTGTTTTTTGCTTTCTGATTAGAAACAATGAACAATATGAGAGATATCACCGCTATAAGTGCTAGGATATATAAGTGATTTTTGTTATTGATGTTTCTGGCTTCTGTGAGATAGAAAAACGAAATAAGCGATATGAAAAATGCTAAAAATGCAAATAAGTTAAATTTTGTTTTTGTTGTTTCGTTGCTCTTTAAATGTTTTGCTCCAATGGTGAGTGCTAATAAAATGAGCGGAATATTGATAAAAAATAACAAACGCCAAGACACATACTGAGCAAGTGAGGCACCCACCAGCGGACTAAAGGCAGGAGCGAAAACTGTTGGTACGGCTATGGTGCCCATGGCTTGGCGCAC
>NZ_JBHIMK010000518.1:0-800 GCF_042194085.1 Bartonella sp. MU70NMGDW | reverse complement strand
CCAAAAACAACTTTTTGCCCATCATCATTGAGAACATCAAAAAGCAATGCCGCCTCAAAAACAGGTCCCGTATAATATTCCAATCCACGAACCACCGAAGGGTCAATTTTAATGCGATTGTGATAACCATTAGCGACAAAGATTGCTTGCATTTCCTCAAGCTCGCGAACCCCTTCAAGCCCCTGAGCACTCTGACCAACGACTTGTCTGAGAACATCAAGGATTTCTTCTGCCGTTTTTGCATTTACAGTCAGTAAGGAAAGAATACACTCAATCTCTTTATCCTTAAGCTCGGCCCCTTTTGTAAAATCACCACTTTCATCCAAACGCCCCTTGCCTAGAAGCAAACGCACGCCTTCAGGACCAAATTTATCCAGTTTATCCATTGCTCGAAGAACAATTAAGCGCCTTTCAATCTGCTCCCTTTCCCCTAAACCAATCAATTCTAAAACACTTTCCAGAATTTTTCGGTTATTCAAGCGAATGGCATAATCATGCTGGTGAAACCCTAACTTTTCCAAACTGTCTGCTGCCATCATACAAATTTCGGCATCCGCTGCTACCGTTGATGTTCCAACAATATCCGCATCAAACTGCATAAATTGCCGAAAGCGCCCTGGTCCAGGTTTTTCATTGCGAAACACAAAACCAAGACGATAACTGCGATAAGGCTTTGGCAAAACTTCAAAATTCTCTGCAAAATAACGAGCAAGAGGAGCAGTTAGATCATAGCGCAAAGACATCCATTGCTCATCATCATCTTGTAGCGAAAAAACGCCCGCATTTGGACGATCTTCATC
>NZ_JBHIMK010000517.1:0-821 GCF_042194085.1 Bartonella sp. MU70NMGDW | reverse complement strand
CGTCATTTGGATTTATAGACAAATTGACGCGTATGTTTACAAGTGTAGATACTATAGAGAAGTATAATCAACTTTACAATAAATACGTAAGTGAATCATATATTGGCTCTATGCATTCTGAAAAGGTACGCAAAGCAGAAGAACTTTCACTCAGAAATGGCGGAGAATATTCATTTTTTAACAAGGAAGATATATTGTATCGTCACATATCAGTTGTTGGTTGTGCATCCATTGTGAGTTTATTGCGGGGTGATTATAATAAGGAGATGTCGCAAATGGATCTACCCAATGTAATAAAGCGTTTACGCGATGAATATGATTGGAGTGAAAGCGATTTTATGTGGGCATACGACGTGGTCAATGATAACGAGGATCCAATGATTTATTATGCAAAAAAATTTCTTAAGCGTTACGATTTCAGAAAAGAACAAGTAGATAACATAGTATCTCACGTGAAAACAAATGATCATAAATGGTTAAAGGAACTCAGTGAACATTGCGGAAACTTACGAAGGATATACTATATAATGAAACCGTAATAGAGCTTGTCATTTACGATCAAAATGTTTCTGAAGCACATTAAGAGCAACACGTAATGAATTCACAAGATGTGGTAATATCTGATCTTCTATAACGAGGTACTGTAGTGCTGCATAAAGATTATACTGTCTATAGAGGCATTGTGCTTCTTTAAGTGCCTCTTGCATGTTGATAAACTGCTCTGTTGCAAATGCTACCCATTTATCTCTTGCTTTATCATCAGATGATGACGGCATTTCGTCATAAATCGCATTAGGCAAGCCCTTTGCACAAAGGTAATT
>NZ_JBHIMK010000516.1:0-827 GCF_042194085.1 Bartonella sp. MU70NMGDW | reverse complement strand
AGGAGAGATCCTAAAGGTTCATGCATTATGAGAGATGGCATAAGATATTCGAACATCGATCCAGACCATGATAGGAGTGCACCTTTCCCACCTATGGGTACGAGAAGTCGACCAAGACGAAACCAATGTTTAAGTTTTATATCTCCTTTTGCGATGGCAAAAAAGCTTGCAAGACGTGCTTCTGAAGCAAGTAGATCATAACAATTTTCATCGAGTTTGTTTTCTTGAACACGGTATCCAATGGATAAGAGATGCCGTTTAGGCTGTTCTAAAAAGTCAAATTTCATATCAAAGGCTATTTGCCGTGCCACTATAGCCAGCCTGTTTAGTTTTTTACGTAATTTTTCAGTATCACAATGAGCAGTCGCATCATAATGATAAGCGTTACAGGTATCGATAAGGCATTTTGCCCAAGAAAGCGCACGAGCAGATTCTATCGTTTGAATTTTATGGTCAAGTTCACCGACTAAGTGCACAATATCGTGGGCTGCAAGTGAAAGATCTATGACGTGAGAAGGGATCGTATTTTCTTGTTCTATAAAAGTGAAGACAGAATCATGAAAACGAGTGATGTTTCCTTCGATTTTTTGGCGTAAAGAGTGTAAACTGGGTTGATGATCTGGAATTTCTCTGACAGTTTCTTCAAGAATAGCAAGAACATCCGATAAGCCTTCTCGATTACTTTGAAAAAAAATATGCGGTTTTTCAGCCCATTCACTTAAGGTAGAAGAGAGTGTTATTAAATGACCAGCAAGATTTCCTGAATCAACGGTTGATACATAAGTAGGTAAAAGAGGCCTGAGTGTATCCGTTTCATACCAATTATA
>NZ_JBHIMK010000515.1:0-827 GCF_042194085.1 Bartonella sp. MU70NMGDW | reverse complement strand
TATAATTGGTATGAAACGGATACACTCAGGCCTCTTTTACCTACTTATGTATCAACCGTTGATTCAGGAAATCTTGCCGGTCATTTGATAACACTCTCTTCTGCCTTAAGTGAATGGGCTGAAAAACCGCATCTTTTTTTTCAAAGTGATCGAGAAGGCTTATCGGATGTTCTTGCTATTCTTGAAGAAACTGTCAGAGAAATTCCAGATCATCAACCCAATTTACGCTCTTTACGTCAAAAAATTGAAGAAAACATCACTCGTTTTCATGACTCTGTCCTCACTTTTGTAGAACAAGAAAATACGATTCCTTCTCACATCACAGACCTTTCACATGCAGCCCACGATATTGTGCACTTAGTCAGTGAACTTGACCACAAAATTCAAACGATAGAATCTGCTCATGCGCTTTCTTGGGCTAAATGCGTTATCGATACCTGTAACGCTTATCATTATGATGCGACTGCTCATTGTGATACTGACAAATTACGTAAAAAATTAAACAGACTGGCTATAGTGGCACGGCAAGTAGCCTTTGATATGAAATTTGACTTTTTAGAACAGCCTAAACGGCATCTCTTATCTATTGGATATCGTGTTCAAGAAAACAAACTCGATGACAATTGTTATGATCTACTTGCTTCAGAAGCACGTCTTGCAAGTTTTTTTGCTATCGCAAAAGGAGACATAAAACTTAAACATTGGTTTCGTCTTGGCCGACTCCTCGTACCCATAGGTTGGAAAGGTGCGCTCCTATCATGGTCTGGATCGATGTTCGAATATCTTATGCCATCTCTCATAATGCATGAACCTTTAGGATCTCTCCT
>NZ_JBHIMK010000514.1:0-832 GCF_042194085.1 Bartonella sp. MU70NMGDW | reverse complement strand
GTCAATTTTCAAATTTTTTAATTGACAAAATAATATCAGTATGTCTATTGTCGAATCAGGTGCTTGAAAAACACCTTAAATGCATAGCGGATGAATTGCCGAAACAGTTTATTTTCCGCACATTAAAGGCTTTGACTCGTTGTATGTTACACGCATATAATGATCTTGTCGGGTGTAGTTACGCTATACAATACTCTTTATGGGGAAAGCGTAACGACGGACTATGCACCGTGTTTTTCAGCACCCGGCATCCTTTATTGGATGTCAATGAAAAACATCTAACTGCATAGGAGTTCATTATGAACACTCTTATTAAAATTACAGAACAAACAATTGATCAGGAAACAGTTCAAACCGTTAATGCGCGTGACTTGCATACATTTTTGGAAAGCAAACAAGATTTCTCTACTTGGATAAAAAAACGCATCATTGCTTATTCTTTTCTTGAAAGGCAAGATTTTATTCGCTTCCACAAAAAAATGGAAGCGAACAATGCTATAGCAGTAGAATATCATCTCACCTTAGATATGGCGAAAGAGCTTTCCATGGTTGAACGTAATAAGAAAGGACGACAGGCACGTCGTTACTTTATTGAGTGTGAGAAAAAACTAAGAAACCAATCTGTTGATTATGATCGTGATACACGCTTTGATTTGCCAAGCTATTGGGAAGGTATGAACGCTGGTGAAAAAGTTTTGTATCTTCTGGGTCCAATTCATGTGCGTCTTCTTGATGCCTTCAGAGTAGATGAAGAGAACAGAAAATACAAAGCCCTCATTAAAGAAGCAAAACAGGTATTAGAAAAATCTATTGTAAAAGCGGCTTAGTTTAA
>NZ_JBHIMK010000513.1:0-833 GCF_042194085.1 Bartonella sp. MU70NMGDW | reverse complement strand
TTAAACTAAGCCGCTTTTACAATAGATTTTTCTAATACCTGTTTTGCTTCTTTAATGAGGGCTTTGTATTTTCTGTTTTCTTCGTCCACTCTAAAAGCGTCAATAAGACGCATATGAATTGGACCCAGAAGATACAAAACTTTTTCACCAGCGTTCATACCTTCCCAATAGCTTGGCAAATCAAAGCGCGCATCACGATCATAATCAACAGATTGGTTTCTTAGTTTTTTCTCGCATTCAATAAAGTAACGTCGTGCTTGGCGTCCTTTCTCGTTACGTTCAACCATTGAAAGCTCTTTTGCCATGTCTAGAGTGAGATGGTACTCTGTCATGTTTACATTTTGACGCTCCCCCGTTTTGGGGAACGTTAGAATATAGTCTTTTGTGTGAACAAATTTATATGTTTTTATGCGGTTTTTAATCCATGTCGTAAAGTCGCGACCTACTTCTAAAAATGCATGCAATTCACGCGCATTAACGGTTTGAACTGTTTCCTGATCAATTGTTTGTTCTGATATTTTTATAAGAATGTTCATAATGAACTCCTATCGATTAGAGGTTTTTCATTGACACTCCATAAGAGTGCCGGGTGCTGAAAAACACGGTCGATAGTCCGTCGTTACGCTTTCCCCATAAAGGGTATTGTATAGCGTAACCACACCCGACAAAGTCATTATATGCGTGTAACATACAATGAGTCAAAGCCTTTAATGTGCGGAGAAAAGATTGTTTCGGTAATCTATCCGCTATCGATTCAAGGTGTTTTTCAAGCACCTGATTCGACAATAGACATACTGATATTATTTTGTCAATTAAAAAATTTGAAAATTGAC
>NZ_JBHIMK010000512.1:0-835 GCF_042194085.1 Bartonella sp. MU70NMGDW | reverse complement strand
CTTCATCACTTTTTGCGCTCCGAAGACCATCAAGAACTTCTGAAACCAGATGACCAACTTGAATAAACTCTTTTTCTAAAAAACCGCGCGTTGTGGCAGCAGGTGATCCCAAACGAATTCCCGATGTTATAGATGGCGTTTCAGAATCAAAAGGAACACCATTTTTATTGCAGGTAATATGAGCGCGTCCCAAAGCCGATGCAGCGCGTTTACCCGTTAGATTTTTGGAACGCAAATCAACCAACAACAAATGATTATCTGTACCACCAGAAACAATATTAAAACCATTACCCTGTAATGTTTCTGCTAAAGTTTTCGCATTAGCGACAACATTGGCACTGTAACTCTTGAAAGAGGGACGCAAAGCCTCCTCAAAAGCAACAGCCTTTGCGGCAATCACATGCATTAAAGGACCACCTTGAAGACCAGGAAAAATTGCAGAATTAATTTTTTTGGATAAAGCCTCATCATTTGTCAATATTAAACCACCACGAGGACCTCGAAGCGACTTATGTGTTGTTGTAGTTACAATATGCGCATGTGGAACAGGTGAAGGATGCACGCCACCCGCAACAAGACCAGCAATATGAGACATATCAACGAGTAGATAAGCACCAATCTCATCTGCAATTTCACGAAATCGTTTCCAGTCCCATAGCCGTGAATAAGATGAGCCACCCGCTATAATAAGTTTGGGCTTACGCTCTTTTGCAAGCTGCTCAACTTCATCCATATCAATAATCTGATCTTCTTTACGTACACCATAGGAAACAACATCAAACCATTTTCCTGACATATTAACAGATGAACCATGCGTAAGGTGACCACCAGCATT
>NZ_JBHIMK010000511.1:0-837 GCF_042194085.1 Bartonella sp. MU70NMGDW | reverse complement strand
TAGTGCCCTTATTGAAAATGATCTCAATATTTCTCGTTTTACTTTTGCAGCAGGATTGATTTCTCAACTTCAAAATATTGGCTTTCAAACCTAAAGCAAATACACAACGACCCACTCAATCTCCCGTTCTATCTCACCACCACAACAAACCAACAAAAATAGAGAGCGGGAGTTTGCATTTTTAGGCAAGGCTCCAACAATAAAAATCTCGCTATTTATCACAATAGAATTGTTTGCAACAATTTCAAAAAAACAGTAGGATTGATTTCTCACCCTAAAAACATAAACTTTCAGACTTAAAAGCAGTATAAAATAGCTAAGCTTTTTCCCTGTTCTATCCCCCCATGACTAATCAGCAAGGGAAGAACGGAAGCGCTGTCCCGCATTTTTAAACAGAGCACTCAAAATAAAAAATAAATTCAAATTTTACTGTCAAATATTCTTCAACACAAAAATATAATATATTGATTTACAATCATAATTTTATCATTTTTATATTGAAGGAGAATCTGATATTCTAAGTTTGCCTTATTTCAAATCTGTTTATATTCAATCAATTAAAGGCATTTCCCCTTGCATGTTGCAAATGGGAAAGCTGTATAGATAAAAAACATTAAATAAAGAACTAAAAATGCCCCTCATAAACGCCTCAAATGCCAAAAGCCGTAGAAACGGGTAGGCAAATATAAATATGATGGTTTCCCCCCTTAAGCTTCTTACTCCATAAGCGAAAAGATTGTGGTGCTTAATGGTTTTATCGTTATACCATTCATAGGCAACATCGTGAAATAGAAAGCACTGAGAAATATTTTTTTAACAAATGCGTAAATATGCAAT
>NZ_JBHIMK010000510.1:0-838 GCF_042194085.1 Bartonella sp. MU70NMGDW | reverse complement strand
AGATAAGCTTGGCATAAGCCTTAATTTGGCAAATACAAAAAACCCTTAAGAATCACTGACAGAATTCCAGTATACCTGCCCTTATTATGGCGATTTATTTAAAAATTACAAGAGATTTATATAAGCAAGGAACCTTACAAATTGGTAAGGAAAGAGTTCATTTTAATAAAAAATATTTCCATTTTTCGCCATATTTTTGCAAAATAAAAAGACTATACTCAAAATTTTCCTATTATTCACAGAAATTATGTAATACAATTCTTTATAAAATATCCATTATATTTACGTTTATAAGAAGAGCGGCAAGTATCACCGCACTATTTTTCAACCCCCAATATTGTATCTGTTTTACACGGTTATAAGAGCTATTGAATTAGATTTTATATAACATATTGACATATAATAATAAATTGTCTTTTTGAGTACTAAATGATACTCTGAATATCGCAAGATTCTCTGGTTTCAAATCTGTTTATTTAAATCACTCAAGATTATTGACTTTCTTGTTTCTTGCAAGAAACATGGTTTTAATAAATTCAGCATGAACAGATTCCAAATAAAAGAGATTTAGACTATTAAGGGCTTTTATCCAATATAAAAAAGGTAATTTATATTTATAATCAATAGGTTGGTTTAACAAGACACCATTGAAAATAGTTGAAAAAATGTTTTTTATTAAACAATATATAAAATAAAAAAGGAGAGTTTTTTAACGAAGCACTTAAGAAAGGCTCTGTAAAAAACAATACCTGTAAAAACTAAAAAACATATGAAAAGCAAATGTTCTAAGCAAATAATAGAACTTTAAATGCTGTAAAATATTTTCTCTCTGAATTTG
>NZ_JBHIMK010000051.1:0-14013 GCF_042194085.1 Bartonella sp. MU70NMGDW | reverse complement strand
CCCATCACTGGAATGCCACGTTTACACAAAAAATCAATTGTTTCCGCTATATAAACACCACCTTCAAGCTTAACTGCACCACACCCCGTTTGAGCAAGAATACGCGATGCATTAAAAAAAGCTTGCTCTGGACTTTCCTCATAAGAGCCAAAAGGCATATCAATAACCACAAGAGCTTTTTGAGATCCACGCACCACGGCTTGTCCGTGTAAAATCATCATATCTAAATTAACAGGAAGCGTTGTCTCAAACCCATACACAACCATACCAACGCTATCACCAACCAAAAGGATATCGCAATATGGATCAGCAATCCGCGCAGTATAAGCTTGATAAGCTGTTAAAGAAACAATTGGCTGTTGTCCCTTTCTTGTACGTATTTCGGAAGATGTTATACGCTTTACGGTTTTATGTACACTCATTTTCCGCCCTTCTCTTGCAATATATATTGATCAATCAGCCTTACCTCTCCAAAGCGAACAGTAAGAAGTAAAACTGCTGGTTTATTCAATGTTCCTTTAACCACGCATAAAGTTTCCATATCCCGCAAATCTATTGCTTCAATGATTGCACGCGTTTCTTGTTGTAAAATATCACGAACAGTTTTGCATAATTTATCAACCGACCGTTCACCTTCATGGTAAAGCTTTTTAGCAGCTTTCCCACTTTCAGGAATAATTTTGGCAGCTTTACGATCTTCTAATGTTAAAAACTGATTGCGTGAAGAACAAGCGACACCATCTGACTCCCGTAGAATAGGAACTCCAACAATTTCAATAGGAAAAGCCAAATCTTCAACCATACGCCGAATAATTAAAATTTGTTGAAAATCCTTTTCCCCAAAAAAAGCCTTATCTGGTTGAACAATGTTAAAAAATTTAGCAACAACGCTTGTTACACCACAAAAGTGCCCTGGACGCAATTTTCCCATCAAAATACGTGATAATTTTTTCACTTGCACAATTGTATCATTTCCCAGTGGCCACATTTCATCTACAGAAGGGGCAAAAACACATTCAACACCTGCTTCTTTTAACAAAGCACAATCGCCCTTCAAATCTCTTGGATATTGAGAAAAATCTTCATGAGGTCCAAATTGCTTTGGATTGACAAAAATAGAAACCAATACGCGATCACACATTGCTCTTGCATACTGTACTAATGCAAGATGACCATCATGCAATGCCCCCATTGTTGGAACAAAACCAATCGAAAAACCTAAACGTCGTTCCTCTGAAGTATATTGGCGGACTTCAGCAATTGTCTTTAAAACTTTCATTTTTCCATTCAATTATCATCAGATCAACAAATTAATGCTCGTATACCAAATTGGCGCTCAAACAATTGTATCAAATTCATGCGCACTGACGGCTGCTTTATATCTCGTGGCGCCCAGACATGACGCATAAGAAAAAAACCCGTCAGTATAAAACCATTTATTATGTCACTAGAATCAGTAGGACGAGTTGTTCTTTGCACAAGAAACTGTGGTAGAATGAGAAGCTTTTTTTTCCAAGGTTCCCCTGCTTCTTCACAGACAGCCCGTCCAGATTTTGGTGATACGTAATGCAGCCTTTCCTGACCGCCTGTTGCAGCACAACAAGATAAATCAAGACCAAAACCAAGTTCTTCAAGAAGCCGCATTTCAAAACGTACAAGCAATTCTGCAGTTACAAATGGTTCATCAAAATTCTGCATAAAAAGGTGTAAAATATCATATAAAACGGGATGTGGATCACGTTCGGGAAGAAGCCGCAAATGAAAAGCTATCAATTGCAAAGCATAAAGTGCTTCTGGTAGACAGATTAATCGCGCCGCGTGTAAATCAAGAGCTTCAAGTCGAAAAAGTCCCAAATGCTCTTCTAAACGAGCCCACCATTCAGCTTCCACAAAATTTCCAGGTTGAAGAAGAGCTGCCATACGACGCGACCGCCCCCCTTTTACCACTCCCATATAACGACCATGTTCACGTGTCATAACCTCAAGAATAACACTTGTTTCACCATATTGGCGTGTACCAAGAATAACGGCTTGTTCTTTCCACTTCATTTTACTTTAATTATTTTTAAAAATCTTATTTTTAAAAATCCAATCCCATTTCGCGATAACGTTCTGGATCGGTATCCCAATTATCGCGCACTTTCACAAAGAGAAAAAGATGAACCTTTTGATCCATAATTTTCATTAGTTCTTTACGTGCTGCTTGACCAATCGCTTTTATTGTATCGCCTTTTGCTCCTAAGACAATTTTTTTCTGACTCTCACGCTCAACATAAATAACTTGATTAATTTTAACGGAACCATCTGAACGCTCTTCCCAGTTTTCTGTTTCAACCGTTGAGGAATAAGGAAGTTCATCATGAAGACGAAGAAAAAGTTTTTCACGCGTAATTTCAGCAGCAAGATGACGCATGGGCATATCGGAAATTTGATCTTCCGGATAATACCATGGTCCCTCCTGCATCATATTACTCAACGCATGAAGTAAATCCTTGCAACCAGAACCGTTTAGAGCAGAAATCATAAATGTTTGCGCAAACTTTACACGTTCATTTATTTTAGTGGTTAACGCTAGAAGAGATGATTTAACAACTGTATCAACCTTATTAAGAACAAGAACTTTTTCTTGTTTCATGTTGTTTACAATATCTAACATCATATCAACTTCATCCGAAAGACCACTTTGAGCATCAATTAAAACGAGCAGAACATCAGCGCTCTTAGCCCCTCCCCAAGCAGCAGAAACCATGGCACGTTCTAAGCGCTTATGGGGACGAAAAACACCCGGTGTATCGACCAACACAATTTGCACATCATCATGAATGACAATACCGCGGATTAAAGTTCGTGTTGTTTGTACCTTATGCGTTACAATTGAAACCTTTGTTCCAACCAATTGATTAACCAATGTCGATTTACCGGCATTAGGCATCCCAATAAGCACAACAAACCCAGAACGCGTTTTCATAACGTCACTCATGATCATTTTTTCCCACTGTTTTCCATACACCCTCTCGTCGCAAAATTTTTTCAGCTGCCATTCTTTCGGCATATCTTTTGGAGCTTCCCTGCCCAATCTCTGAAGCAAACCCAGAAATACTTACCTCTACCATAAAAACAGGATCGTGATCTGGACCTGAACGTTTTATAACCTGATAATGTGGTTGTGCATTGCCTTGGATATGCGCCCATTCCTGTAATTCGGTCTTGGCATCACGCCGACCAGCATTCATTTTCTTTGCCCGACTATGCCAATATTTTTGAATAAAAGGGCGAACGCTTTCCAAGCCTCCATCGAGATATATCACGGCAATCAAAGCTTCCACGACATCTGCATGCATATTGATGAGTCGACGCCCCTCGAAATTTTTCATCTCAAAACCAACACGGATCATATCAGGCAGCCTCATTTCACGCGCAATATCAGCACATGTCTGCGCGTTGACCAGATGATTCAAACGGACTGATAATTCACCTTCACTTGCCTGAGGAAAAAGTTGATACAGCATTTCTGCAATCAAAAGCCCTAAAACCCGATCCCCTAGAAACTCTAGTCGTTCATAATTCCCCTGTTCCGAATCTTGCACACTCGAGTGTGTTAATGCCTTCTTTAACCTCTCTTCATCTTTAAAACGATGCCCCGTCAGCTTGAAAAGCTGATCAATCATTAGACGTTTCATCGTTGTTTCCTTGATTGATAAGCGGCAAATCATGAACCGTATTTATGAAAGAAAACAAACGCTTCCAACGCACATCAAATGGCCAGCGCCAAACCTGCCAAGCACTTGAACCGTTACTGATAGAAAAGAAAATCACGCTCGCGCGACCAATAAGATTTTCTTCTGGAACATAGCCTACATCTAAACGACTATCATCTGAATTGTCGCGGTTATCTCCCATCATAAAGTAATGTCCTTGAGGAACTTCAAAGACTTTTGTATCATCGACTTTCGGGATGAAAGCTAAATCAAGTGTATCATAACTGACACCGTTAGGCATTGTCTCGCGATAAACCTCAACAGGATAGTTAACCTCTGTTATATCAGAATTATCAATTTCCCCCATAAAGTGACGGGAAACAGCCTCATCATTAATATAAAGAACACTTTGACGGACTTGTATACGATCACCTGGTAGCCCAACAACGCGTTTTATATAATCAATCTTTGGATTACTTGGTAAGCGAAAAACGACCACATCTCCACGTTGAGGCTGAGATGCCCAAATCCGTCCAGAAAAAAGAGGAGGAGAAAATGGGATGGAAAAATGAGAATACCCATATGCATACTTAGAAACAAACAGATAATCTCCCACCAACAAAGTAGGACGCATTGAACCGGAAGGAATACTAAAAGGCTGGAAAAAAAGTGTCCGAATAACCGCTGCTAAAAGCAGAGCCTGTATTAAAACAGAAATAAATTCACGAACCCCACCTTTTTTTTCTTTTTTATGCACTTTATCTTTTTGGATCATCACCAACTGCCTTCTCATCACAGATATAATTTTTTTCATCATAATATTCAAATAACAAAAGCACAATCTCTCACACCATCTATCCACGTGGAAGTGCTTCGATAATAATAAATGCCTGTGCCCAAGGAAAATCATCTGTTATGCTAAGATGAATAACTGCATCATGATGAGGAGGTAATAACTTTTGAAGTTGTACTTGCGCACGATTTGTTAATTGCATTATTGGTTTACCAGATGGCAAATTAATAACCCCCATGTCTTTCCAATTAATCCCACAAGCGATTCCCGTTCCTAAGGCTTTAGCACATGCTTCTTTAGCAGCAAATCTTTTTGCATAGGAAGAAGAGCTTTTTTTGAGATTTTCCGATCTATTCCTTTCAATATCCGTAAAAATACGTTGGGTAAAACGCTCACCATAACGAACCAACATTTTCTCAATACGTCGTATATCAACCAGATCATTTCCAAGACCAACAATCATACGATATTACCCGATCTTTCTTACGATGAACGCTTCTTTAAACGCCTTTTTTTATAATCTTTTGATATCGCTTTTGTTTAAAACGAACCGTTGCTCTGTAAACACCTATATAAGATAAACCACCAAAAACAATACCTAAAAGAGTTCCACCTAAAATCATAGGACTCATAATTGTGTCCCATGCGCCTTTAAAGAGGAGAGAGAGATTTGACAATGTCAAACCATTAAATAGAGCACGAATTTGCGAAAGAGAAATCTCTTTGACATCGCTAAAAAGTGATAAACAAAAATACCCTACTTTATAATCAGCCATGACAATCAATAAAAATGTGAGTGGATTAGAAAAAATCGTCCCAATGATTGCGGCAGCAAAGTTTGCACGCAAAAGCCAAGATAAAAATATTGCCAAAATAATATGCAACCCAAAGAAAGGGGAACAAGCTAAAAAAATGCCAACAGCAACCCCTAATGCTACTTCATGCGGTGTTGCTGATATACGCAAAATACGTTTATGTATGTAGCAAAATGAGCGAGAAAATGAACGACGTGGCCATAACCAAAGTCGAATACGCGTTACAAAATCTATTGGTTCTCGACTACGAAAAAGCATATGACTCTCAATATACATCTTTTGATGATGAAATAATCTATATCATCCAAATTAATCTTTTTAAGCTTTTGCACAAAAAAAAATAGAAAGACAATTAAATATTTCGACTACCTGGTTTAATCGCTGGAAGAACAGAAAGCTCTGCAGGAAGTGCATCACTAGTATAAGAGGTTATCTCATATTCAGCAAGCGCAATCAATGGAACCCCAACATTGACCTTACCACCAGAACGATCAAGGATACATGCACTGGCCAATACCTCTGCTCCTGCTGCAACGAGCGCCTCAATAGTCTCACGAATGGAAAGACCCGTTGTCACAATATCTTCGACAATAACAACCCGTGCCCCCTTCTTGATTTCAAAACGACGCAATTCAAAGATGCCATTTACACGCTCTACCCAAAGAGAAGGAACACCAAGGTGCCGTGAAGTTTCATAGGAAGGAATAAGGCCGCCAATTGCGGGACCAACAACATAATCAATTTTTCCCTCGATAGATTTTTTGATTTTTTCAGCTAATCCACGACACAACTTTTCCGTCAAGTCAGCATGCATGAATACTTTCGCTTTTTGCATATAAGTCGCACTATGGCGTCCCGATGTTAAAATAAAATGCCCTTCTAGAATAGCATCTGCTTGTTTAAAAATATCAATGACATCTTGTGTATTCATTGCAAAATCTTTCTTTTTATCCATGAACCCGCCGTACTGTACTTACTGAACCCGCCTCTTTTAACTGAGAAAAAATACGATTCAAATGTTTTAAATCCCACACTTCCAAATCAATCATAATTTCTGTAAAATCTGGTGCTGTACGGATAAAAGATAAATTTTGGATATTGGCATCGTTAGCAGAAATTATTTGTGTAATTTCAGCCAAAGAACCAGGACTATTTACAACCAAAATGTTTATCCGTGCAGGAAAACGTTCATTCATTTGGGCATCAATATCCCAGCGGACATCAATCCATCGTTCTGGCTGATCATCATATGCCATCAAAGCTGAAGACTGTATTGGATAAATAATGATCCCAGCCCCAGGCTGCATAATACCAACAATCCGATCTCCAGGCACTGCTCCTTCCGGTGAAAAACGTACGGGTATATCTCCACGGGTTCCTCTAATAGGCAATGCTTTAGATTGATGATTCTCGAACATTTCATTCTTTTCATTTTCTGGAACTTTAAAAATCATACCTTGAGCATTCTCAATATTAAACCAACCTTCTTCCCCAGGCTTAAAAGATGACTTTTGTACTACACGGTGATCTTGATAATCAGGATAAACCGCTTTAATCACATCAGCGGAAAACAGCTCCCCACGCCCAACAGCAGCCAATACATCCTCTACATCTTTACGTGCTAAACGTGGCAAAACTTTCTTCAAAACGTCTTTTGAAAATTGTTTTCCCATATATTCAAATGAACGCTCGAGAATACGATATCCTAAACCCGAATATTGTTTACGTACCGCAGCACGACTTGCTCGTCGAATAGCTGAACGTGCTTTACCTGTGACAACAAGAAATTCCCATGCAGCTGGCGGAATTTGAGCATGTGAACGAATAATATCAACCTCATCACCATTTTTTAATTTGGTCATTAAAGGCATAATACGACCATTGATTTTCACACCCACACAAGAATCACCAATATCGGTATGGACGGCATAAGCAAAATCAATAGGAGTAGCTCCTTTAGGAAAAGCAATTAATCGACCTTTCGGCGTAAAACAAAAAACTTGATCTTGAAAAAGCTCAAGCTTTGTGTGTTCTAAAAATTCTTCCGGATTATCTCCATCTGACAAAGATTGAATCGTTTGACGCAACCATGCATACGCATTTGTTTCATTTGATAACCTCGAAGCCGAATAATTAGAACCCTGCTCTTTATAAATGGAATGTGCCGCAACGCCATATTCAGCAATTTCATCCATAGCAGCAGTTCTAATTTGCAACTCAACACGTTGTCGCGATGGTCCCACAATCGTTGTATGAATGGAACGATAATCATTTTGCTTTGGTATAGAGATATAATCTTTAAAACGACCAGGAACCATTGGCCATGTCGTATGAATGACACCAAGAGCACGATAACAATCATTCACGGACTCAACAATCACACGAAAACCAAAAATATCCGATAACTGTTCAAAAGATAATGCTTTACTTTCCATTTTGCGAAAGACTGAATAAGATTTTTTCTGACGGCTTTTAACATCTGCTTTAATGCCGTGCTCGAAAAAAAGCTTTGTCAATTCATTTTCAATTGTGGAAAGCAAATCACGGTTGTGTTTCAATAATTCAGAAAGTCGATTAGTAATCGTACGATAACCTTCTGGATTTAAATAAAAGAAAGAGAGATCCTCTAATTCCTCGCGCATATCCTGCATACCCATACGACCTGCAAGTGGCGCATAAATATCCATCGTCTCCTCAGCAATTCGCCGACGTTTATCATCACGCATAACACCAAGGGTGCGCATATTATGAAGGCGGTCAGCGAGTTTGACTAAAAGAACGCGAACATCATCAGAAATAGCAATAAGAAGTTTACGAAGATTTTCTGCCTGTACAGCTTTCTTTGATACAAGATCAAGCTTATTAAGCTTTGTAAGTCCTTCAACCAACTTCCCAATTTCAGAACCAAAAAGCTGATCAATTTCTGCTCGTGTAGCGCTTGTATCTTCAATTGTATCATGCAAAAGAGCAACAGCAATCGTTGCCTCGTCCAACCGCATATCCGTCAAAATAGCAGCAACTTCTAAAGGATGAGAAAAATAAAGATCACCTGACGCACGCTTTTGATGTGCATGCTTTCTCATTGCATAATCATAGGCCCTGTTTAAAAGAGCCTCATCTACGTCAGACTTGTAACGTTGAACACGTCCAACAAGCTCACACTGACGCATCATACGAGCATATCCTTTATCTTTTCACACCCCTAATCTTTATTGAACACGTCCTATCAATAAAAGACAAGAAAAATAATTGCTCCTCACATGACAAGGTATCTTTACTCCTGTAACATAAATTGCTGCAATTAATAATCGTCACTTTTTTCTGGAACAACCAAACCTTCAATACCCGCTAAAAGCTCTTCTTCTGACATATGATCAAATGAAGTACCTTCTTCTTGCGACGACGTATTAAAAGCACTTTCAGCTTCACCTGAATGGGTAATAAATTCACTTGCCATTTCTGGCTCATCTACTTCCACATGCTTTTGCAGCGAATGAATAAGGTCTTCCTTTAAATCAGCAGGCGACAATGTTTCTTCTGCTATTTCACGCAAAGCAACAACTGGATTTTTATCATTATCACGATCAACCGTAATCTGCGCTCCTTGTGAAATCTGACGCGCCCGATGACCTGCTAAAAGTACCAATTCAAAGCGGTTATCAACTTTATCAATACAATCTTCTACCGTTACGCGGGCCATTTATGCCTCTTTCTCAAATAAAAAAATTTAATAGCGGATAGAGAAGTATATACAATAATCAAAACAAAACACAAGAAAAACAACACAAACTTTTATATTTTTTGATTAAAGAAATTATTTAAGAAAATTTATAAAAATGTATAACCTATTCATGCCCGTTATCAAAGCTGCTCTTAAAAGCATTCCAATAGATTGGCTTCAAACAGAGGGAGCTCTTTCTTGACAAAATACTTGTCTGGAGTCTTTATCCTTTTAAAAAGAATACCAGCTGTTTAAAATCCTTTGCAATAACAGCAGCCTTATACATACTTTTTATGATAATATTTTATCTTAAAGAGAGAGATTTTTTCTTTGAACATCATGTGTATTACGCTCTTATTCATCGAATAAATTACTGAAAGATTACCTCTCTTTACACAATAATTAGTAATAAGTTTATATTAAATTTTATTTATATTCATTATAGATTGTTTCTCAAAACATAACCCGTCATATACGCTATAAAAGACTCAAAAAAATAGAAAAAACGATTGATGCCTAACACCATGAATAACCAATTAACATCACTTTTCCCAGAACCACCCAAAAATTGCAATTTATGTCCTAGGCTCCATCAGTTTATCGCTGACTGGCGTGTAAAAGAACCAAGTTGGTATAACGCACCGGTGCGCCCCTTCTTTCCTTATAAAGGAGCAGACACAACGCGCCTTCTTATTGTTGGACTTGCTCCTGGATTACGTGGAGCAAATCGAACTGGACGTCCGTTCACTGGTGATTATGCTGGGCACTTACTTTATTCAACTTTAAAAAAATTTGGTTTTGCCCAAGGAACCTTCGAAGAAAGAGCAGATGATACTCTTGAACTGATTGATGCAGCAATCGTTAACTCTGTTCGTTGTGTTCCACCAGAAAATAAACCCACCGGTGCAGAAATTAACACGTGCCGCTATTTCTTCTCACCTCTTTTAACAAATCTTCCCAAACTTAAAGCCGTTATTACCTTAGGAACCATTGCACACCATTCAACGATACGTGCCCTTAATGCAAAAGTTTTAGCTCACCCTTTTGGACACGGCGAAATCAATAACATCGGCAGATTACGCATCTTTTCAAGCTATCACTGTTCTCGTTATAATACAAATACTGGACGCTTGACAGACGCCATGTTTCACCAAATTTTTCAAGCAGCAAAAACATACTTAGATCAATGCTAAAACTGTTTTAAACCAGCGCTATAAATAAAGGATACCTAGATCGCATTCGTCATCCATATCTTTTTAAAAGTCTTGCTTTTTCACGTCCCCAATCGCGTTTTTTTTCCGTTTCTCGCTTATCATGAAGTTTTTTCCCCCGCGCTAGAGCAATCTCCAACTTAACGCGCCCACGTTCATTAAAATAAAGTTTAAGAGGAACAAGCGTCATTCCTTCACGAGACGTTGCATTAAAAAAACGTGCCATCTCACGTTTTGAAAGTAATAACTTGCGCAAACGTCGCGGTTCATGATTAAAACGATTAGCCTGCGTATATTCAGGAATATAGCTGTTTACTAACCATAATTCCCCATTCTCAAAACTCGCATAGCTTTCAGCAATATTGGCATGATTAGAACGTAAGGACTTTACTTCCGCTCCCTGAAGGACAAGACCGGCCTCGAGATTATTAAGGATTTCAAAATTAAAACGTGCTTTACGATTGTCAGCAATTATTTTCCGTACGGGCGCGTTCTTTTTTTTATTCATGGCTTTGTCAATATCATTTTATGCTTTTAAAATACCAGCATGACTGAGGGCTGCATCAATAATCTTCTTTGTTCTTTCTGTTAACGGAACAATCGGAGAACGCACAGTATCACCACAAAATCCTAATTTTGCAGCAGCATATTTAATACCCGCTGGACTAGGCTCAATAAACACAGCACGATTAAGAGGCATCAAGCGATCATTTAATTCTCGTGCTGTTTTATAATCACCACGAAAACAAGCATCTTGAAGCTCTGCACACAGCTTTGGAGCAACATTGGAGGAAACTGAAATACACCCCATACCTCCATGTGCATTAAAACCTAACGCTGTACAATCATCACCGGAAAGCTGTACAAAATCCTTCCCACACTTTTCACGTTGTTCACTAACGCGTTCAATTCTGCTCGTTGCATCTTTTACACCAATGATATTTTTAAAATCTTGATAAAGGTCTTTCATCGTTTCCACAGCCATATCGATAACAGAACGACCAGGAATATTATAAATTATAATCGGAATAGAAACAGCTTTGGCAATGGAAGAAAAATGTTTGTATAAACCAGATTGATTTGGTCTATTATAATAGGGAGTGACAACCAAAACTGCATCTGCACCAGCTTTTTGCGCGTATTGTGCAAGCTCTACAGCCTCACTTGTGCTATTTGATCCCGCTCCAGCAACAACAGGAACACGCTTTGCGACCTGCTCAACACACAATTCTATAATCCGCTTATGTTCTTCATGACTTAACGTTGCTGATTCACCGGTTGTCCCAACTGGGCTTACACCGTTAATCCCTTGTGTGATCTGCCATTCAATAAAATCACAAAACGCCTTCTCATCAATTGCGCCCTTATTATCAAACGGTGTAATAAGCGCAGTTATAGCTCCCTTGAGCATGATAAACTCCCTATAATGTTCGCTTTTATTTTTTTAATAATCGCCTTTTATAAATTTTAAATAGAGCATAATCTTGCTCTATCATTGAAGCAAGATGAATTTCAAAAAAAGCCCTCTTAAGATAAAAATATTCCTCCTTAAATGTTGCACATTTTTTTAAAATAAGCCGTCTATATTAACGCGTTTTTCATGCTTGTGTTCTATAAATCCTTAAGTTTTTACAAAAAGCAAGGTCTCAAGGTCTTTTCTCTATGCGTGTATTTTCCACCTCTCTTTTCGTATCAACCTTTACTGCACTTATACTGGCAATAAGAATTTTATTTTCAAGTGCATCCGCGCAAACACCCCTTTTGCACGGGAAAGCGCCAATCCCTTTGGTGCGCCCTACTCCCTTTACCGAAAAAGAAGCTCTAGAGCCTCTTCAACAGATACACACGACATTACACAATACTGCTACACTTCAGAAACTGAAAGCTGGGCTAGATGCACTAGCAAACAACAATATTGCAAAAACAATAAATCTTCGTAATTCAATGGAAAAACATAGCCTTGATCGTCATATTTTGACATGGGCGCTGGGGATATCAAACCAAGCTGATATACCAAGTTCTGAAATATTTAATGCAATCAACATGCTAAAAGGATGGCCCGGTATAGAAACGATGCAACGCAATGCTGAACGTGCTTTTCTTAACGAAACCAACCTCACACGCGCAATCATCCAAAAATTTTCTCATCACCCGCCCCAAACAGCGCAAGGAATGGCTCTCTTCGCTAAAGCACTTATTGCAACGGGACAAACCACTCGTGCTCGACACGTTATTGCGCCATGGTGGCATAAAACACAGCTTAATGCAAAAGAAGAAATATTTGTTCTTAAAAATGCAAGCGCTGCATTAAAACCTATTGATCATCTGAAACGCATGCAGTTTATGCTGTATGCATATCGTTTTGATTCAGCAGCACGCGTTGCAAAATTAGCCCATGCTCAATCTCTTTTTGATGCTTTTGTGGCCGTTGAAAAAAATGATCCTAGAGCTACACAAAAATTAAAAGCTGTAGAAAGATCATGGCAAAAAGATCCTCTTTTTCAGTTTGCTCGAATACGCCATCTTCGACGAACAGAGCAATATAATGCAGCTGCAGCACTCATGATGAAAACATCAAAAGATGCATTCCACCTTATGAACCCTCATTCATTATGGAAAGAACAACGCGCCCTTTCTCGTGAAATGCTCGATTTAAACAAACCAAAAATTGCTTATCAACTCGTTGCAATGCACACTGGTATAACATCTGCATTAGCTATCGATGCTGAGTTTCATGCAGGATGGTACGCACTACGGTTTCTTCATAACCCTAAATTGGCAATGCAGCATTTTTCACGTATTCCTCAACTCTCTTCTTTACCTTTTTCTGCATCACGTGGATATTACTGGATGGGACGAACAGCAGAAACGCTAGAAGAACATAAAAATGCCCAGCAATACTTTCATCGCGCAGCTCATTTTGGTGCAACTTACTATGGTCAATTAGCCGCTGCACGACTCAACCAAAAAAAGCTTAAAGTTTCCTTTCCCAAACCAACAACCGCTGAGCGACAACATTTTAGTGCACGAAAAGCGATCAAAGCAATTCAACGTCTTGAAGCAGCCGGCTATGCTGATTTTGCTAAAATTTTTTATAGAGAGCTCGGAAAAAAAATAGAAAGTCCCGGCGAATTAGCCCTTCTGGCTGTTATGGCAGAAAAAAACGGAGACTATTATACCAGTCTCAAAATTGGAAAAATGGCTGTTTTTCAGGGAAAAAATGTCGGTGCACTCTCTCATCCTCTGGGAGCTATACCAGCTTCTACTAATATTTCTGTAGAAGAAAAATCGCTTATCTATGCCATTGCACGCCAAGAAAGCGAATTTAATCCAACAGCCATATCAAAAGCAGGTGCACAAGGTATACTCCAATTGCTTCCTACAACAGCAAAAGCATTGGCAAAAAAACACTCAATTGCATGGTCTCCTAAAAAATTTAGCAGTGATGCTCATTATAATGCAACATTAGGTGCCCATTTTCTTAATGAACAATTGGAACGTTTTAATGGATCCTATATACTAACTCTTATTGGCTATAATGCGGGTCCCCGTCGTGTCAATGAATGGATAAAACGTTATGGCGATCCTCGAGGACAATCTCTCGATAACGTCATTGATTGGATTGAGCGTATTCCTTATACAGAAACACGTAATTACGTGATGCGTGTCATGGAAAATTATGGTGTCTACAAAGCAAGACTCACTGGGAAAATAGATATAAAAACCGACCTGCTTTCTGGTCGACGGAAATAATATGCCTTAACTTCCCAAATAG
>NZ_JBHIMK010000509.1:0-838 GCF_042194085.1 Bartonella sp. MU70NMGDW | reverse complement strand
CATAAAGAGCTCTTGTTTAGGTTGAAAAAAATCCATGAGATTTTGGGTAAGATGAAATCAGACGTATTGGATTTGCTAGAAAACAGTAGCATTGCATTAACGCAAGAGAATGTTGATAAGGTTACATCACAGCCGCATTCTAAAGCTCCACAGCAAGAACATAGTAATCAGTTACCAAAAATGAGTTTAGAAGAGGCATCTATTAAGGATAACGTGCCTTATTTTATAGATAGTTCCAGTGGTAAAATTCTTGTTAAGGAGAAATAGTAATGGACCCTTATAAAGCTTCTGGTGAGATTAATTCTCAATATGTATACTCTAAGAATGGAACGCGTTTCCGCGTAGTTGAAGACCCTGATGAAATTGAAAAAATTATAAGATCACATGCTAACAGTTTTTCTTCGTCCTCTTCTCAATATGTATATTCTAAAAATGGAACGCGTTTTCGCGTAGTTGAAGACCCGTCTGAGATTGCAAAGCTATCTAATTCTTTTTCTGAAAGTCAACAAAGTACAGTAGATCAATCAAGTACACCAGATTCTTCTCCACTTGATGGCAAGGATTGGAGCAAGACGCGTGCGGTTTGGAGCCACCTTATATCTGGTCTCACGGCAGGTTATAGTGATGAGATACAAGCGGCGAATGAAGCGGGTTTTACGGATTATTGGAGCGGCGATAAAAAAGCCGAAGAAATCTATAATAGAAGAGTAGCCAAAGAACGTGCTTACCAAAAAGCTTTGGAAAAGAAACATCCATGGTTATCTTCTGGTGCTTATATTGCTGGTTCGATTTTACCAACAATAGCATCATTGGGGATCCCTGCTTTAAATTTTTTGCG
>NZ_JBHIMK010000508.1:0-839 GCF_042194085.1 Bartonella sp. MU70NMGDW | reverse complement strand
TATGGCGCCGTTTCAAAAGAAGTTGCTCTTGCAATGGCTGAGGGTGGATTAAAACATTCACAAGCTGACATTGCAGTTTCTGTAACAGGGATTGCTGGTCCAGGAGGTGCAAGTCTTAATAAACCTGTAGGACTTGTGCATTGCGCAGTTGCTTACAAAAATCACTCCCCCCTGCACAAAAAAATGCACTTTGCTCATCTTAATCGCAATGCTATCCGCCATGCAACTGTTGAAAATGTTTTTAAAATGATTCTGGAATTGCTCCACTGAATTCCCCATACCAATTTCAAAACTCTTTATTCTACATTGAGTCTATAATCATCTACATCTTGAAATTGAAAGACCTGAATAGCGTAAAGTTATCTCACTTCAATCCTGTGTAGGTTGAATTAATCAAATTTATTCACTTGCACGCCACAAGAGAAAAAACTGTATAAATAAAATGATTAAAGAAAGGGGCACTTGTACCTCTCTCTCAAGTGCTAAGAGCTGGCGCAACATCTTGAGAGATGGCAAATAAATGGTGCAGGATGACTTGTTCATAAACGTACAGATGTGGAGTTTATATGCTTTTACGAAGGATCTATACTATTTATTATGAGCACTATTATGAAATGGGTATGACGCAAGCATGTTCTATTTGGGCGTTCTGTTTAACGGATGTGCATCTATTTAAAAAGAGAGAAACAAAAGAGTGAAGCTGTACATCATCTTCATCATTTAAAGTGATATTCCTTCAATATGCTTTTGAAAGCTGAATTAAAAACAAATAGTAAAGATGGAAACCAGTTTTCACCTTCACGCCGTTATAAGCAATACGTATTGTTAAAAAATAACAG
>NZ_JBHIMK010000507.1:0-841 GCF_042194085.1 Bartonella sp. MU70NMGDW | reverse complement strand
CGATAGGAGTTCACTATGAACACTCTTATAGAAATTAAAGAACGGGTTATTGATCAGGAAACTGTTCAAACTGTTAATGCGCGTGATTTGCACGCATTTTTAGGAATTACATCAAAGTTTGCAGACTGGATTAAAAATCGCATTAAAGAATGTAAGTTTCTGGAAAATATAAACTTTATAACGCTTTCTAAAAATTTAGAAAACGGTGGAAAGGTAAAAGAATACCACATTACATTAGACATGGCTAAACACCTTTCGATGATAGAGCGTAATGACAAAGGGCATGAGGCACGTCAATACTTTATCAAATGTGAACGGCTCTTGAAACAAGTAGTAACACCACAGGTCGACTACTCCAAACCGGAGGCATTGCTTGGTGTTTTGAATCACTTACAAAGCCAAATCGAATAGAAAGATCATGTTATTGCTGAATTGACACCAAAAGCAAAAGCTTTGGAAGGCTTAAAGCGTTCTGATGGGCTGTTCGGTCTTATTGAAGCTGCGAAGATGTTAGAGGTACGGCCAAAGGATTTAACGGATTACTTGCGTAAACATGATTGGGTGTATCGACGGGCTCCAGGGGCGCCTCTGTTACCTTATCAGGATAAGATCAAGAAAGGATTCATGGACTGTCCTGCTATTACCATTCAAAGACCGGATGGTACAGAAAAGGTGCTGCCTTCAACGAAAATCACACCCAGAGGATTGGCATGTTTGAGAGAACAAATCCATGGAGGTGTGCAATGAAGGTAGATACCAATTTTTTATGCGATTTGTGGATAACGTTGTTTCAGTTTGTCAATTGTGAATATGTAGATGATAAAAATTGTAGTGCTCTGGT
>NZ_JBHIMK010000506.1:0-842 GCF_042194085.1 Bartonella sp. MU70NMGDW | reverse complement strand
ATTGAAATCAAAAATTTAGAGAATAATCAGAAAACTTAATGAAAACCGTTGCAATGACAGTTATTGGTGCTGGTTCTTTTGGTACTGCATTAGCGATTGCTCTTGCCCGTAATGGTCATAATGTTTTACTTTGGGGATATAAACCCCAACATATCAAAGAATTACAAGAACAACGTTGTAATAAAGTATATTTACCCGATATTCAATTTCCTGAAAATTTATTACTTGAAGCTTCGCTTGAAACTGCAATAGTAGCAAGTCACAATATATTAATCGCTGTTCCAAGCCATGTATTTCATCAAGTTTTGTATAACATTCAGCCTTATTTAGATCAGCATTCACGTGTTATTTGGGCAACAAAAGGTTTAGAACATGGTACCGGACGTTTCTTACAAGAGGTTGCTCGTGAGATTTTAGGTGAAAAAATTCCTTTAGCTGTTTTTTCTGGACCAACTTTTGCTCAAGAACTAGCTGTTGGTTGGCCTACTGCAATGACGATAGCAGCTTCTGATGTTGAGTTTGGTAAAGAATTGCAGCAACTTTTTCATTGTGACAAAAGTTTTAGAGTTTATAAAAGTTCAGATATGATTGGCGTTCAATTAGGGGGAGCAGTTAAAAATGTTATTGCTATTGGTGCAGGAATATCAGATGGCATGGGATTTGGGGCAAATGCACGAATAGCTCTCATCACACGAGGACTAGCTGAAATCAGTCGTTTAGGAGGGGCTATGGGTGCTGAGCTTTCCACATTTATGGGAATGACAGGCTTAGGTGATCTGGTTTTGACATGTACTGATAATCAGTCGCGTAATCGCCGTTTTGGAATACTTCTTGGTAAAGGA
>NZ_JBHIMK010000505.1:0-844 GCF_042194085.1 Bartonella sp. MU70NMGDW | reverse complement strand
TTGCTGTCTTTAAAGCATTCTCTGTTTGCTTTTGCCGTTCGCTTTGCTTGCCAAGGTGAAATGCCTTGGCTAAAGCCATAAAAAAAACGGCTAAAGCCGCTGTAAACATAAGAGAATATTTCTTTATCCAAAAAATCATAAGCGTTGCTCCCGAAACCGCTTGGCAACAATCACTATGCCCGTTACAGCCGCTAAAACCATGATGCCTGCTAATGCCCATTGCACCGGTCCATTGCCTGCTAACAAGCCACCAAAACCAGAACAAGACCCTATAATCGGGGCAAGTGCTTCTACCTTGAAAAGACCCGTTGCCATTTTCGTTTCTACCCTTTGATAATTTGAAGAAACATAAGACCCTTTTGCCCATAATCCCGCTTCTGCTGCTCGACGGTTGGCTAAACCCGCAAGAGGCTTCCCACCAACCTTATTCCATTTCTGTAATTCTAAGGGTACGGCTTCATAATCGCCTTGATTAAGCTTCTTCAACAATGTTGACTTGCGAAAAGCAGCTGTTCCTACGTTATAGCAAAACGATACCAATGCCGCGAATTGGCAATCCGTTAACGAAACCGTAACCGATTCCTCTACCGTCTGCTCAAATTGCTTTAAGTCTTTACAAAGGATTTCTTCTGCTTGCTCTTGGCTAATACACATGCCTTTTTTGACAAGGGGGTGACCCGCATTGCTGGTGTGACCATAACCAATCGTCCAGACACATGCCGTATCTCTATAAGCCTCTAAACGCAATCCTTCCCATTGTTTGATAAGCTCTAATCCTTCTTTCGATATCTTTCTCATCTGACGCTCCATAAAAAAAGCCCCACAAAAGTGAGGCTGGATAAAA
>NZ_JBHIMK010000504.1:0-845 GCF_042194085.1 Bartonella sp. MU70NMGDW | reverse complement strand
AGCAGTGTTGCGAAATCTTTAGGTGGTAACGCTAGGTATGAGAACGGCACATGGACCGCCCCTACATTCACGGTTAAAACCTTCACAGAAAATGGCAGTGTCATTGACTCGACTTATGACAATGTGGCGTCTGCCTTTGCTGGTGTTAGTAAGTCATTCTTGAATGTTTATGAAAAGATTGATAATGAAAAATATGATTCTTTGAATTGGAGTGACACTGATAATGCGTTTGTAGCGCAACATTCAAGGAGACCGGGTGGTGGCTTGAAGCCAGAAGAGGGAACCGATAGCAAGATTAAGTATCTTGCCAATGGAGATATTACTTCAACCTCAAGTGATGCTGTAGCTGGTAATCAGCTTCATGCTCTAGGTGATGGAGTTGCTACGTCTTTAGGCGGTAACGCTAAGTACGAGAATGGCGCGTGGGTTGCTCCTACATTCACGGTTAAGACCTTCAATAAAGATGGCACTGCGACTGATAAGTCTTATGACGATGTCGCGACTGCCTTTGCTGGTGTTGGTGATTCATTCGAGAACGTTAAAGATACATTCAAGAATGTTAAGGATGAAATTACCAAAGAGATTGAAAAAGACATTACCCTTGTTCAAAGCGATTCCTTGTTATGGGACAAGACTAGCGGCGCCTTTGTAGCCAAGCATGGGGAAAAAGACAGCAAAACAAACAGCAAGATCACATCACTTAAGAATGGAGACATTACTTCAACCTCAAGCGATGCTGTAGCTGGTAATCAGCTTCATACCCTAGGAAGCAGTGTTGCGAAATCTTTAGGTGGTAACGCTAGGTATGAGAACGGCACATGGACCGCCCCTACATTCACGGTTAA
>NZ_JBHIMK010000503.1:0-846 GCF_042194085.1 Bartonella sp. MU70NMGDW | reverse complement strand
AATACAAAACGCAAAGACCAATTATGCTCCGGCTTCTATCAAAAGAATATAAACCTAAAAAGCTTCTCAAAACACAATTTTTCATAACCTAAAAAATGAGGCTTTTATTTGCTAAATTAAATCCAAGGGTGCTAAAATGATCTTTTCACATCTTATTTGATAACTCATATGCTGGATAAGCCGGTACCATCACACACTTTGCCAGCCTCCAATGTTGCTACGATCCTTTACACGTGAAAAAGTTTATAAGAGATATGCCTTTCTTGTACAGTTTTTACCCACATGGACTACCCGCTTGTGACGTGTAAGCAAGTAGAATTGGATTGATTTAACATGAAAACGATTTGACGTGAGAAAAATTTACAGTATTCAGGGTTCTAATTCAATGTGAATAATGCTATACTATCATTATAAATCAATGTGTTATAATATTTATATGATGGGCGTGTATATCACTTGGGCTTGCAATAAAATTCGCAAGAAATGCTTTTTTATTTATACGCAATAATCTGCTTTTTTAGTAATCTTATATAAAATAACATGAATAGCGAGGGAGTTCCTTCTCAATTTTTAAAAATTTAGAAATATGCTCTATTGAATGATGTTTTTATGTACTTTTTATACAACTCCTTCCCCCATCCACTAAAGATAAAAAACACCAATCCTCTTCGATTCATTGGATAACACATTGATTTATAATGATCGTTTATTGTTTTGCAATTTAAATGAAAACTCTGAATATCGCGAGCCTCTCTCATCTTAAATTTTCTCATAGTGAATCAATCAAATTTTGTGCTTCCCCATTATAAAACAGGGCTAGTATATGGATAAAAACGTTTAAGAAAT
>NZ_JBHIMK010000502.1:0-847 GCF_042194085.1 Bartonella sp. MU70NMGDW | reverse complement strand
TTTGCGAGCTTATGTAGTAACGTTTTCAATAACCTCTTGACGCTCTTTAAAAACTTTTCACCGCTCTCTTGGATTTCGAAAAAAATCAATGCATTGATTGAGTGGCTGTTTGGTGTCAATTTAATGGACGCAGGTGCTAATCTCATTGGTAGCTTGTGGGACGGCATTAAAAGCCAATGGAATGCTTTGTCTGATTGGTTCGGAAGCCAGATTAATAAATTAACCAGCTGGATGCCCGGCTGGGGAGGAAAAAAGTCAGAATTTAAGGCTACAATCAATAAAACTTCAACCCAAACTCTGAAAACCTTTACCGATGAAACCAATGCAAGCGCAAAAAGAATGGTTGATACAGCAGTTGTACCCAATACCTCATCTGGAAAAAGCAAGAGTGATTTTACAGGTACAGTAGAAACAGGACACATAGACGCTGCAAACGCAAAGGTTGAAGCATTCAAGTTTCCTGAACCCATTATGGTTCATAAGCCAACAGAAGTGAATACTCCCATAACCATTACAAATTTAAATATTTCAGGAGGCAATGGCTCTCCACAAGACATCTGTTCTGCAGTCAATCAAGCACTTGAACGCCATGCCAAGCAGCAACGTTTAGCCATAACCTCCAGCCTTTCGGATTAAACATCATGATGCTAGCTTTAGGCGGTTTTATTTTTTCCATTGAAACAGCAGCTTATCAAACCCTCGATATGTCTTATGGTGTTCCATGGGTGGAGCAAGGGCGATTGGGGCGAAAATCTGCTCTTCAATTGCCAGCTGTTGCAAATGCGGAATTTTCTTTAGCAGGCGTGATTTATCCAGATTTCAAAGGTGGTCACGGACAAATCGAATA
>NZ_JBHIMK010000501.1:0-847 GCF_042194085.1 Bartonella sp. MU70NMGDW | reverse complement strand
TCTTTATCTTACGCGTTTTAGTAGCCGTCTCATTCTACGATACTTTCTCACCTGCTTAAAGACACCATAATAAAGTTCTAAAATCATCATGGGAATACAAGCAACCCACAGTGTCACGCACATAAGCACGAAAACAAATATCATGACAAGAATATCGTCCATTTTCCAGTTCACACTTTCTTTATACCGATCCTTTTGATCGGTTATTTTACCCCGTTGCTGATCTATTCCTTTCAATTTCCGAATATTTTTTACCAACAAAAACCACAATATGATGCCGAGTATCAACATAACTGGGAACAAGACCAAAACACACACTATAATAACTTTCCAAAACGCATACAAAGAGAGAAAAAGAGGTGTATCCCACCACCCTGTCCGTTCTCCATTGCTACCCAAGGATAGGAGAAAGAAAATCCTGTTCCATAACTCAAGAGAGAAAATGTTGTACTCTTTGCTATCCAAGGATGAGAGAGAGAGAATCCTGTTCCACAGCTCAAGAAAGAAAATCCTGTTCCATAGCTCAATAATGAGGGAGAGGAAACAAATGACAACACGCTCTCGCACAGAAAAAACACTTTTTTCGAAAAAATGGCGTAGTCCATTATAAAATGCTGAATTTTTCCCCTTCATTGCTCTTCCTTTTTTTATGAAAAATACATTTTTTTATCTCATGCCCGCTTTTTTAAGAACCACGAAAAGTGCGATGCATGGCGCTTGCCTTATTTTCAACAAAAAACCCAAACTTTCTAAAAGCGCGGTTGCTCTTCCAAATGATGAAGAGCAGCCTCCTCCTCATTACAAAAGAAAATAGACTCTCTTCTTTGCCTGATGATTTTCCAACCAT
>NZ_JBHIMK010000500.1:0-849 GCF_042194085.1 Bartonella sp. MU70NMGDW | reverse complement strand
GCATTGAAACAGATTCGTGATCTCTCCATTCAAATCATTAATCACGGAATATTTCACTGATCTTTTGTTTAGGAAAACAACGCCTTAAAGTCAAAAATTTACCAGGCATGGATTGGAGAGATGTGCCTACTTTTTATAAAACACTTTGCGAAGCATCAACCTTAACACAATTGGCTTTGCGTTTGCTTATTCTGACAGGGGTTCGTACCAATCCTTTGTGTCATATTCATAAAGATCAAGTTGATGGAGATATCTGGACTATCCCTGCTGAAAATATGAAAGGTTTGCGTGATGCTACAACAGAATTTCGTGTGCCCTTATCATCAGAGGCATTAGAAATCTTAAAACAAGCGCGCTTGTTCTCTCGCAATGATTTCTTTTTTTCTGCTACCGGTCGCGGTCCCCTTGCTGATAGTTGTATGGCAAAGTATATGAGAGAGAATAAGATTGATGCCTGCCCCCATGGTTTTCGCTCTAGTTTACGCAATTGGCTTGCTGAAACAACCGATGCCCCCTATGAGGTCGCTGAAACTATTTTAGCTCATACGGTCGGCGGTAAAGTAGAACGTGCCTATCGTCGTACTGACTATTTAGAACAGCGCCGCGTTTATATGGATAAATGGGCGGCTTATGTCACGGGTCAATCTTAAGATATGGGGTGAATAACCCCATGATCTGTGGATAACTTTCTCTCTCTTGTCTCTCATTCTTTCTCAATAAGAGTCATAAATTATCACATCAGAAATTGTATGATAAAATATTGTTTTCTATAAATAAAACATCTTTCTAAATGAACCAAAATGTGGTTAATAAATAGTTATGATTTGTTACCATTTTTTGATAGAAAGG
>NZ_JBHIMK010000050.1:0-14039 GCF_042194085.1 Bartonella sp. MU70NMGDW | reverse complement strand
GCTGTTGCAGAAAATGGTGTTATAGGTCGTGAAGGTGCGATGCCTTGGCATTTATCCACGGATTTGCAACGCTTTAAAGCTTTGACTTTTGGTAACCCCATTATTATGGGGCGAAAAACATGGGATTCTCTTGGGCGTCCTTTACCAAGGCGTACAAATATTGTTATTACCCGTAATTGCGCATTCACGGCTGAAGGCGCTGTTATTGCTCATTCTTTGTCGCAAGCCTGTTCTATCGCAAAAAGTGTGGCTTCTCAAAATGGTGCAGATGCAGTTTTTATTATTGGGGGTGGTGAAATTTTTCAACAAGGGTTGCATATGGCTGATAAAATATTCCTTACAGAAGTTTTAGCTTCTATAGAAGGGGATAGTTTTTTTCCTGTTTTTGATAAAGAAAAATGGACTATTGTAGAAACACAAGATATTCCAAAAGGAGAAAAAGATAGTCATCCGACACGTTTTGTGGTTTATGAGCGGAAATAATTTTTTGTAATATGAAGTGGAAGGGGTTATCAGTTGTATTGTAATGAGGTAAGAGACACCCTATAAGATCAAGCAAATGGTTGGTGTTCGAGTAGTGGTAATCAGTTAAAGAGGTGATAATGCCCTGGACAAATCAAAATGGTGGTGGCCCGTGGAGTGGCGATAAAAACAGTGGTGACAAAAAAACACCAGCTAAGAATCTCTTTGGTTCTGGTGGCGGTAATGGTGGCGAAAATGGTCCTAATCTTAATGATATTTTGCGCAAAGGGCAGGATCAGTTTAAACAATTCGGGAGAAGCAGTTTTTCTGTTTTATTCCTTCTGCTTATTGTGTTTTTTTGGCTATACCAGTCAATTTATATTGTTCAGCAAAATGAACAAGCGGTAGAGTTGCGCTTTGGCATCCCTAAAGAAGGCATTATTGGTGATGGGTTGCATTTTCATTTTTGGCCAATTGAGACCTATATGAAAGTACCTTTAACGGAAAAAACAATTGCGATTGGTGGGAAGCCTGGTCAGGCGCAACAAAGTGATGGCTTAATGCTTTCAAGTGATCAGAACATTGTTAATGTTAATTTTTCCGTTTACTATCGCATTTCATACCCTAGTCAGTTTTTATTCAATGTGAATGATCAAGAAGGAACAGTTCGCCAAGTTGCTGAGAGTGCAATGCGTGAGGTCATTGGTTCGCGGCCGGTTGATGATGTTTTACGTGACAAGAAAGAAGAAGTTGCTAATGACGTCAGAAAGATTATTCAGTTGACTGTAGATAAATATCAACTTGGTGTTGAAATAAGCCGTGTGTCTATCAGTGAAGCTGCTCCTCCAACAAAGGTTGCTGCTGCGTTTAATTCTGTTCAGCAGGCGGAGCAGGAACGTGGAAGAATGATTGAAGAGGGGAATCGTGTGCGTTTTACGAAAATTGGTTTAGCAAATGGTGAAGCTTCACGCACACGAGAAATCGCAAAAGGTGAAAAGGCACAAATGGTTGAAGAGGCAACAGGGCGTGCGGAACGTTTTCAGGCGATAGCTCGTGAGGCTGCGATTTCACCAGAAGCTGCTCGCTACCGTCTCTATATGGAAACGATGGGGCGTATTCTTTCTTCACCAAATAAGTTGGTTTTTGATCAGGCAAATTCTCCAGCGGTGCCCTATTTACCTTTGAACGAATTGTTGCGTAGCAATTCATCAGAAAAATTGAAGGCAACATCAGCGCGTCCTGCATCGCTTTCGGATTCTCGCATTTCTGGAGGATATTAATTATGCAGCAATCTCGTTTTTTGTTTGTTTTTAGTGCTATAGTGTTTGTTTTGATGATTTTGTGGATGTCCGTTTTTATCGTCTATCCTCGTCAACAAGTAGCAATTAAGCGTTTTGGACAAATTGTTCAGGTAGAATCTAACCCTGGAATCTATTTCAAGGCGCCTTTTATAGATAAGATCATCATTGTGGATAATCGGTTGTTGCGTTACGATGTTCCTACACAATCTGTACAGGTTCGTGGTGGTGCGTATTATGAGGTGGATGCGTTCTTTATTTACCGTATTACAGATCCTAAGTTGTTTTTACAGCGCATTGCTTCTGGGCGTCCACAAATTGCGGCACGTGAAAACCTTGCACCACGGTTTATTGACGCTTTACGTGCTGTTTATGGCAAGCGAGAATTTAAAGCAGCCTTATCGGATGAACGAGGTGCGATGATGGCTGAAGTACAGAAGCAGTTTTCTGTAGATGCAGGTTCGTTGGGTATTACCATTGTTGATGTGCGTATTCGTAAAACCGATTTGACGGATGCTGTTTCAGAAGATGTTTATCGGCAAATGGCAGCTGAACGTGAAGCTGCTGCGGAAAATATCCGTGCTCGTGGTCAGCAGGAGCGAGATCGTATTGTGGCAGAAGCTAATCGTGAATATGAAGAAATCGTAGCAGCTGCAAAGCGTGATGCTGAAATTACCCGTGGTGAAGGTCAGGCTGAAAGTATTCGTCTTTTATTGAATGCGAGGGAGGCTAATCCATCTTTTTACGATTTTTGGTTGGCGATGGAACAATACAAGAATTTAGAGCATACTCCGATGGTGATTTCACCAAATGAGGATTTCTTTTTCTATTTTCGTAATCCGCCGCAGGCAAATAAATCATTCTTACCGACAATGAATACTGGCCTCAGTAAAACGGATTCAAAATCGGGAGAGAATAGATAAAATAATGGATTGCAGATACGAGATTTTGCATGAAAAGAATGATCTGTGACCATTTTCTTTTATGATAAAAGTCGTAGAGAGTATCGAGCCGTGCTGGTTTTACATAGATAAATTTAGTGGGGCTCTTTTCAGCTTTGGTTAAAGGCATGTCATGGATAGAAGTATCGTGAGTAGAAATACGTTTTTGAAGTCTTTTATCACAAGAGTTGTTTTGTGTGTGGTTTTGTTTTTATCAGGATCAGTGAATTTGTCTTGGAGCGCAGAGACAAACAAGACATTGCTTTCTGTTCCTGATTTAGCTTCTGAGCTTTTGGAGACGGTTGTGAATATTTCTACGGCACAGACTGTTGAAGGAACCGAACAGGATGAAAATACTTCGGTACCCGTTATTCCCAAAGATTCATTGCTGGAGGAATATTTTAATGATTTTTTTACACCCAAAGATGGTCAAAAAAATAGTCAATTTCAAAAGGTGCGTTCTTTGGGGTCTGGTTTTGTGATTGATGCGCAAAAAGGGATTATTGTTACAAATTATCATGTTATTGTTGATGCTGATGATATTGAAGTTAATTTTACAGATGGTACAAAACTCAAGGCGAAGCTTCTTGGCAAGGATAGCAAAACTGATTTGGCACTACTTCAAGTGGATGCGGGACGTAAAAAATTAAAAGCTGTGCGTTTTGGTGACTCAGAAAAAGCACGTATTGGTGACTGGGTTATGGCTATTGGTAATCCTTATGGTTTTGGTGGAAGTGTAACGGTTGGTATTATTTCTGCACGTAACCGTGATCTTAATGCTGGTCCCTATGATAATTTTATTCAAACAGATGCAGCAATTAATCGGGGCAATTCTGGTGGTCCGTTATTTGATAGAAATGGTGAAGTCATTGGCATTAATACAGCAATTGTTTCACCTTCTGGAGGATCTATCGGTATTGGGTTTGCTATTCCATCGGATATGGCCCTTGCTGTTATTAATCAATTGCGTGATTTTGGAGAAATAAGGCGTGGTTGGTTGGCTATTCGTATTCAGCCGGTAACAGAGGATATTGCAAAAAGTTTAAAATTGGACAATGCTGTAGGAGCATTAGTGGCTGGTAAAATAGAACAGACGGAAGAAAATAATGTAGATAATAGCCAGTTACAAACTGGAGATGTTATTCTTTCCTTTGGTAATGCAAAAATTAAGCATGCACGTGATTTGCCGCGTTTAGTTGCAGAAAGTTCAGAAGGAAAAGTGGTGGATGTTACTGTTTTACGGAATGGGCAAGAAAAAACAGTAAAAGTTAAGCTTGGACGTTTGATTGAAACAGATGCAAATGAAGATATAGAAGAAGAAGTTGATGATAAAAAAGACAATGATCTGTCGAAAAGCGTGACAATGCAATTTATGGGAATGACGCTATCTGAATTGACAGAGGATTTGCGTCATCGTTATTCAATTTCAGATAAACTTCGAGGACTAGTGGTAACATCTGTTGCACAAAATAGCGCAGCGGATAAAAAGCGTATTCGCGTTGGTGAAGTCATTATTGATATTAATCAGAGTGCTATCACAACAATCGATGAGGCTAAAAAACGTATTCATAAATTACGTGAAGCTGGACGCAAAAATGCTCTATTCATCGTAGCGCGTCCAGATGGAGAGTTACGGTTCCTAACGCTCCTAATGGATTGATACCCCAATGGATTGAGGCTTAAAAATTAATTTTTTGTTTTTTATCAGCCTTGGTATGTGGCTACTTTGTAGCTCAACCATGTGATGTCCAATATATCTCAAGCTCATTTCATGACAAAAAGGCATGGATTGTATAACATAAAATCCGTTGGGCAGCTCTATTTTTGCATTAAATAAAAGTACAAGTTGGTACCATAATAGATTTGCTAGTTCCCAATATTGCAACAGCCTAGGCTTTGAAGTGCTGCATAAGAGATCTATGTTTTGTGTTTAAGTCAATTATTATTATAAATAACGTTTTATCTAGTGAGACTTTTAGCCCTTTTTGATTGTACTTTATGTGCTATAGAGAACGTTTTTTTACTTCATTTTGAAAAAAGTTATCCTAGAGAAAAATGATATTAGACTAAATTAGTTATATATATTTATACCTTTCTTGGTGATGGATGAAAAAATAGTTATAAAAAAGAGAGAGTACAGAAGACAATTTCTGAATCTCTTATTATAAACCAGAGTAACATGCTGTTTTTATAGGAAAAAATAAAGCTGTTTGATTGTATAGGTTAAGCTCAGTATTATTTTTATAAATGATGACAAAGAATATGTTTATTTTTAATGGACTAACGGACAGAATGATTATGGCTGTAATTTATTATTGAATTATGATAGCAAAAATGCTTGGAAATTCCTTTGGTGTCGTTATTAAGTCAATTTTTTCTTTTTTTATAAGTTTCATAGGGGGCTTTGGGGGCTGTGTGTTGCAATAAGTTATTGATTGGGAGAAATTGCTATTCATGACACAGAGAACAGTTACATTAATAGCGGGACCAACGGCAAGTGGGAAGTCAGAACTTGCCTTGAAAATGGCTCAAGAAAAAAATGCTCTCATTATTAACACTGATTCAATGCAGGTTTATGATGTTTTAAATATTTTAACGGCACGGCCTACAGAGGCTGATACTGCGATTGTTCCACATTATCTTTATGGTCATGTGAGTCCTACTTTGAATTATTCAGTAGGGCAATGGTTGTGTGATGTCGAGAAGCTATTGGCTACTTTTTCTTTAAGATCAGTTATTTTTGTTGGTGGAACAGGACTTTATTTTCGTGCTCTTTTAGAGGGGATTTCGGAAATCCCTAATGTTCCAGATGTTGTGCGGCAGAAGTGGCGACTTCGGCTTGATAAAGAGGGCGTTGCAAATCTTTATCGCCAGTTGTTGCAGATTGATGCTGTTGTTGCTGAAAAAATTTCTTCGCACGATGGTCAACGTATTGTCCGTGCTTTGGAAGTTTATGATGCAACCGGTAAGACGCTCAGTTGGTGGCAGAAACAAAAAACAACACCTCTCATAGCGCCGAATTTCATCGAAAAAATTCTTCTCATGCCACCACGTCTTCTGCTTTATGAACGTATTCATAAACGCTTGGATTCTATGATTGAAAGAGGAGCTTTAGAAGAGGTGATGATTATGAAGAATCTTAAGCTTTCCCCTTCATTACCAGCAATGAAGGCTATTGGTATACCTGAATTTATGGCTTATTTGGATGGATATAGAAGCTTTGAGAATGCTCTTGAAGCGGTGAAAACACAAACGAGGAGATACGCAAAAAGACAAATGACATGGTTTCGTAATCAATTTGATGAAGAATGGATGCTTACTTTTTGATAAAAGAGCTAGAGCTTTGCAAAGAAACTTATCGAAAGATAAAAGATAATTCGTGAAAAAGAATTTTTTAGAAAATATAATTTTTTATTGACGAATGGTATCAATGGAATTAGAAATCTTTCTACAAGGAAATTTTTATATATTTTATACGTTGGAATAATGGGGGTGATCATACAGTATGTGTTGTGTAATGGGCTCCTTTGGGGTCTTTTTTTATGGGCTCCGTTAGGGGCTTTTTTATTGTCCTATCAAGTAGGTGAGTGGGAAAAATGAGAAATGATCCAAGAAAGCAAGAGAGTGCAGATGGAAAAATAATGTCGGGGGCTGAAATAGTGATTCAGGCTCTTATAGATCAAGGGGTTAAACATATTTTTGGTTATCCTGGTGGGGCTGTTCTGCCTATTTTTGATGTGCTCTATCACCAAGATACACTCCAGCATATTTTGGTGCGCCATGAACAAGCTGCAGGGCATGCTGCTGAAGGTTATGCACGCAGTACTGGAAAGGTAGGCGTTATGCTTGTGACTTCTGGTCCAGGCGCAACGAATGCTGTTACACCTTTGCAAGATGCTCTTATGGATTCTATACCTCTTGTTTGTTTTTCTGGTCAGGTAGCGACAACGATCATCGGAACAAATGGCTTTCAAGAAGCTGATACGGTTGGAATTACAAAGCCCTGTACGAAGCGTAATTGGCTGGTTAAAAACGTCAATGATCTTGCGGCTATTATTCATGAAGCTTTTTCTCTTGCTCAATCAGGTCGTCCTGGACCGGTTTTGATTGATATTCCTAAGGATGTTCAATTTGCTTCAGGAATTTATAGAGCACCTCAAGCGCCGACATTTATGCGTTCTTATTCAAAGCCGAAAGGGAATGCGCAGGCTATTGAAGAGGCTGTTTCTCTCTTAGTAGAAGCAAAGCGTCCTGTTATTTATTCTGGTGGTGGTGTTATTTCATCAGGGATGGAAGCTGTAAAGCTTTTGCGCGATTTAGTTCAATTGGGAAATTTTCCGATTACTTCAACACTCATGGGGCTTGGTGCTTATCCCGCTTCTGGCAAGAATTGGCTTGGAATGCTTGGAATGCATGGAACCTATGAGGCTAATATGGCCATGCATGATTGTGATGTTATGTTGGCTGTTGGTGCGCGCTTTGATGATCGTATCACAGGGCGATTGGATGCATTTGCACCTCATGCGCGTATTATCCATATTGATATTGATCCTTCTTCTATTAATAAGATCGTAAAAGTGAAAGTGCCACTTATTGGTGATGTGGCTTGTGTTTTAGGAGATATGACGCAACTCTTAAAGATACAGCAACCAGCGTTTAACAGTGAAGTCCGTGAGGCGTGGTGGACGCAAATTAATCGCTGGAAAGCTCGTAATTCATTGGCATATATGAAAAAAAAAGATGTTATCATGCCACAATATGCTCTTGAACGACTTTATGCTCTTACTAAAGATGCATGTGCTTATATCACAACGGATGTCGGACAGCATCAGATGTGGGCAGCACAGTATTATCATTTTGATGAACCAAAACATTGGATGACTTCTGGTGGGTTGGGAACTATGGGTTATGGTCTTCCTGCGGCTATTGGTGTTCAAATAGCACATCCTGCTGCGCTTGTTGTGTGTATTTCTGGTGATGCCTCCATTCAGATGAATATTCAAGAGCTTGCAACGGCAATTCAGCATGATACACCAGTGAAAATTTTTATTTTAAATAATCAGTATATGGGGATGGTCCGTCAGTGGCAGCAATTGCTGCATGGTAATCGTCTTTCTCATTCTTATACGGAATCTATGCCTGACTTTGTGAAATTGGCACAAGCTTATGGAGCCGTAGGGATTCGTTGTTCAAAACCAGATGAACTTGATGATAAAATTCAGCAAATGATTGACTGTGATAAGCCAGTTCTTTTCGATTGTCGTGTTTATCATTTAGAAAACTGTTTTCCTATGATCCCATCGGGATGTGCCCACAATGAGATGTTATTACCCGATGAGGCAAGCGAGGAAGCTGTTGCAAATGCTATTTCTTCCGAGGGAAAGATTCTTGTATAAAATGAATATGTTAACAAAATAGTTGAAGGATGGTGATGATGAAGTCTTTAGAGTCTTCATCTCTGTCTCTTCTTTGTGGAGAGTTCCTATTATCCTTAGAGCTCATTTTATGATTTTCATTCTTTGTTTAAAGACATGGGGTGTATTATTATTTGTATGCGATGTTTGTTTTTTTTATTCATATGTTCACATTAATAGCTATTTCGTTGCATTTTTTAGATAATACATTGAATTATCTGTTATAAATTAATTATGTTGTCTCATATATGAAAGATTCCATCGTGCAAGAAAAAAGCCACCGTGCTTGAAGGGGGCAACCATGCAAACCGTCATACTTGTGAAAACAATAGAAAAGTTTGTCACTATGTTTTGGTTTCGCATTATGAAATTACTCCAAATCGCTCTTTCAAGGGCTTGATAGGAAAATCCCCCTAGCGGCTTGAAAGGAAGGGCAAAAATAACAAAGATCAAATGCAGCCATAGAAAATCAATTAGCCACCATAGCTTATAATCAGGTAGTAATTTCACCTGATTATGCGGGGGAAATCTATATATATGAGATGTGTAGTCAATATATATATAAACCGGAATAATACTCAACATCGTATCATTATCAGGACATTAACATTGAAAATCAAATATTCTTTCTTTTATTTGTTCTACATATTTATGATTCCATAAATCTGCAGACACAAACACTCTTTGAATCCACCGCATTGGATTTTCATAACTATCAAATGATCCAAAAAATTTACCTCCAGAGTGTAGAGCCATTCTGTTATCAATGTATAATAATCTTCCTAGTTGTACATCAATTCCAAAAGATACAGTCTTCATAGCTTCATAAAAATGATTTAAAGCTTCCTTAGCTTTTTTTGACTGTGGCTCTAACATGCCCAGATAAAAAACAGCGCTGATATCTGGGAATTCACCGTCCTCTCGAACTAGGAGGCACTTTACTTGTAGAGGTTACCCAATTTCTCCTCTATAGAGAAAATTAATTATATATAAATTATCCCTTAAGCTACTCAAATCCTTCTCACTTAAAAGTTTTAAAGCTAGATGTGCACCAGATATTCTCGTTAACGGGCCATGAACATCATTGCGAACACCAGAAAAATATCCCTTTAGGAGATAAATTTAAACTCGTTATAAATTTTAGTGCAGTATTTTCTATATGAAAATCTAACTCAACTTCAGATCCTAATCCTGTATAATCTTTTTTATTATCCTCTAAAGGAACTAGGTTGTTTACTATATGTTCGCCTTCAAATTTAATTGAATAAGGCTCTCCGATTAATAAAGAAAACATCATAATTAAATTTTCGCTAATATAGCCACTTTTACAAGACGCATCTAAATTATAAGGATTAGGTGACGTATTAATTTGTCTATCAATTGGAAGGTTTTCAAAGCTTAAATATGCTCTAGGGGTAATAGACATCTTTTGATTCATAAGAATTGTCAATATTCTATGGGGTAGCAGCGAAAATGCTATTTTTTTTAGCTTAACCGAATATTCAATACCACCGTATGGATCATAAATAACATGGTCTAAAGCCTCCCAAAGTTTGTCTCTTTCGCCATTGCTCAACTCAAAGTTAGTAAATAAGTGTCTGTAAAATCTTGGATTAATCCAAATAATGGTGGAGCAGTAATAATTGCGATTTGATTTACATACATTGCTAAACCCAGAGAAAGTCCAACGCTTTCTTTCGACGAAGAGTCTACAATATAAGCAACTCAAGGGCCATACCATCCTAATCCAAAAAAACCTAACCAAGCAGATAAAATAGTTAAATAAATTATCGATCCACTAATACCCAAAATTAATATTAAAAATCCAAAAACGACTGCAATCATGCAAAAGAAGACAGGAAAAAATCGTCCTTTTCTACAATGATCACTCCACGCTGCTAAAATAATTCTTCCTAAGGCACCAGAAGCCTGTGAAACAAAGAACAAATAAGCACTTTTATCTAAAGACAGGTGATAGATTCTATAAAAATAAATCATTATAAAAATGGTTAAAACATATTAAACTATCACAAGTGAAACGCCTGAAAAAATAATATTCTTCATATACGGCATATATGGCGCAGCCAACATCGCAAGACGAGACAATACCTTTGCATGGAACGAAACTCTTGCCTTACTTTCTGGAACGAGAGCTACAACTTTTTCTGGTGCGTGATAAAAAATAATAAAGATACATCCCCCTAAAAAAGAAACGATGGCACCGACCAAAAACGCACCTTGTATGCCATAGACAAGCGCACTAGCAGGAAGAACCATCCCAGCTAATGTCCCCTACCTAATGGTAGCCCCGCTTGCTTTATTCCCATTGCAAATCCGCGCTGCGATTTTGGAAACCATGAAGAAACAGATTTAGCGCCACCGGGTTGAGCAGAACTATAAAATCCCCCTACAATTAGCAAACAGACCAAAAGGGAAATATAGTTATCTGCGATTGCTCCCAACAAAAGAGCGACAGAAACACCGACCGCTCCAACTCCAACAATATAGCGCTCGTTATGTCTAGTAATTCGCCAGCTACAAGTAACCCAATAATAGGTAGGAATTGCGCTGCTGAAGACAGCAAACCTATCTGAGAGTCACTAAGCGAGAAATCCTTCTTAAAAAATTCAGCTAAAGGACCAATCCCTTGAACAAAGAAGCAAGCTGATGCTTGAGCGATAGTGGCAACAAGCAATATAATCCATCTATAATAATTTTTTTCTATAAATTTATTATTGCTCACTATGCCCCCTCCAATTAAAGTGTATTCCAATAAAGTAGCCTTTTTTTAATAATGCTTGCAACAATAAATTAGGTATTTTATGCTGATTACATAAAAATCTGTCAATACGATTGGTCTTAATATGAAAGCTAAGGAATATGCTTAATTTAAGGAAATAAGCTATTATGTGTCGTGCAAATTTGATACGCTAGCGATATAAGATAAATTTTACAAACATTGGCTCATCCGGCATTAAGCGCTCTTCATAAAAGACGCTATATTTTGGCAAGCTTTTTCAAAATAATTCTCAAAGCTTTCTTCAGTCACATAGCCCAGATGCGGTGTGCAAAGAACTCTATCTGATTGCAATAATTTGCTCTCATATACCGGCTCGCTGTCATAAACATCCAGTGCAAAGTAAGTTGAATTTTCCAAACTTAGTATTTTTTCTATCGCCCCTTTTTCAACCAAAGCTGAACGCGCTGTGTTGACAAAAATAGCATGAGGTTTCATGCTCAATAGGTCATCTAATTGAATGATTTCTCTGGTTTTATCGCTTAAACGTAAATGTACGGATATAATGTCAGGACGTGTAAAAAATTCATCTTTTGAATGCGTAAAATGATAACCTAAATTTTTTGCTTCTTGCGTTGAACGTTCGCTCCCATAAACCAAAATGGACATGCCAAAAGCTTGAGCATATTGAGCAACCATTTTACCAATACGCCCAAACCCGAATATTCCAAGAGTAGCCCCTTTCATTTGGTTGCCAAATGTTGTTTGCCATCGTCCTTTTTTCATATCAGACACAGATTTACAGAGTTTTCTACGCGCAGACATAATTAAGAGCCACGCAAATTCAGCAGCAGAAGTTGGATCTCCACCACCGTCTAATATTTCAATTCCTAAGTCTCTACAAGCTTCTATATCAATATGTGAACCTATGGGGCCTGTTTGGCAGATTAATTTTAAATTTGGCAGTTTCAGGAGAAGATTTCTATCAACCATGGTCCGCTCTCTGATTAAGATAAGAATATCTATCTCTTTGAGCTTATCTTCTAAATCACATTCTTTAGCTAAATTATTTATAACAAGCACTTCATGCGATTTCATTAATTTTGTAATAGACTGTAATGTTAGGGTAGCTTTTTGATAGTCATCTGGAATTAATATTTTCAATTTAAATCTCCCGTTTCATTCATCAATATTTGAGCTCATTATTTCATTTCTAAAACAACCAAAAAGCAATCTCATCGCTGATATTTTGACATAACGCCAAGCCTATTAACAAATTATACCCATTGATTTCATTGTTGTTTCTAGCAATAAGAATAGCATTAATCAGTTAGTTTTTATAAACTTTAAAACATTGCGACAAAAAGTTTGACTCAGTAGATGGAGAATTGCGCTTTTCTCATATTCTAGAGGACGGACCTGAAGTGCTACGCTGGACTGAAACCCATGTCCCAGTTTTCTTATAATAGACTACCAAGAAGGCCATACTTACGAACCAGATTTTATTGTCGAAACAGAAAACGCTACATATTTGTGCAAGATAAAGCGGGCTTTATATAAGCGTGATGTCTCTCTTTATTCGTTGAGATATAACTTATTTGTAGCATGAAGAGTAAATTTATTAAAATCGTGATAAGAGGGAAATAGGAAATATATAGGTGTATCATCATAGGGTTAAGTCGTTTTGTTGAGAGCTATTTCTATTTCCGCCAAAAGGTTTTTGATATATTTAATTATTATTTCGTAATAGTGGATGTACTTTATTTTTATGTGCAAGAAAGCTGAGTGATCGTGTAAAATAGTATTCATAAAATTACATTATTCTTATCCTGTTAAGGACATTTTTTCTAGCGAGGGTTTTGCAATTGCAATGCTCTTTTTCTCATTCTAAATTTTGGTTAGAAAAAGCGTATATAGGTATTATTTTAAATTTAAGACATGCATATTCCATTGTTGGTGTTACTGTTGTAAAAAATGATATTTTATTTGATAAGTATAAGGTGTTACCAAGAAGATCGATGTATAGATAAAATTTAGATTGCTACAATATCTTGAAAAAGCAATGGGTAAATAATTGATAATTGTGCTATGAAAGTTGTTAGATGGGCGTGTGTCAGCAATTCTTAATAAAAAAGTTTTTCTTGATAGTTGGTTTTTTTCAAAATACTGCTCTTTTTATGCAAATTTTATGTTGGTAAGTCATGCAGTTTTCACCGGAACAGGATAATGCATTGAAGGCTGTTGCTGCGTGGTTGAAAGAGGGGCGCTCTCCACTTTTTCGCCTCTTTGGCTATGCGGGGACGGGTAAGACAACGCTGGCACGCTATTTTGCTGAAACAGTTGATGGTTCTGTTCAGTTTGCGGCGTTTACAGGCAAAGCGGCACAGGTTTTGCGCTCTAAAGGTGCCAGTAATGCTTGTACTATTCATTCGTTGATTTATTGTCCGCGTGGGGAAGAAGAAGTTTCCGATGAAGTTACGGGAAAGAAGTCTATTGCACCGACATTTGCATTAAATCGGAGGAGTGCAGCTGCACAAGCTAAGCTCATTATTGTCGATGAGTGCTCGATGGTAGATGAAAAATTGGCGCGTGATTTAATGAGCTTTCGGACGCCAATTCTTGTTCTTGGTGATCCAGGTCAATTGCCTCCTATATCAGGTGGAGGATTTTTTTCTAATGGAGAACCAGATTTTCTTCTTTCAGAAATTCATCGGCAAGCGCGGGATAATCCGATTATACGTCTTGCTATGGATGTGCGTGAAGGACGCGATATTGCTTATGGTGACTATGGAGAAGCGCGCGTTGTTACACGTAAAGAGGTCAATCAACAATTGGTTTTGGATGCTGATCAGGTATTGGTAGGGGTTAATCGTACGCGCTACCTTTATAATCAGCGTTTGCGTGTGTTAAAAGGATTTACAGCAGATTATCCGCAAGCAGGAGACAAGCTTGTGTGCTTGCGAAATGATCCTACTAAAGGTTTGTTGAATGGCTCTTTATGGAAGGTGATGACTTCACAGAAGGAAACAGTTAAACCAAGTATTAATCTTCTTGTGAAACCAGAAGAAAGTGAGCGTGGGGTAGCAAAGATTAAACTGTTAAAAGCAGCGTTTGAAAACCCTGATCAAGAAATTTCATGGCAATTAAAAAAGCGATATGATGATTTTGATTATGGGTATGCATTAAC
>NZ_JBHIMK010000005.1:9762-49241 GCF_042194085.1 Bartonella sp. MU70NMGDW | reverse complement strand
TTATCTAAAATAGGTCCTATAGTTAAATTAGGAAAAATACCAACGGCTAAACAAATAAACACCAAAAGCTCCATTGGTAAACGCATGAAATGCGGTGGTTCATGGGGAGTTTTGGGTAAATTGACAGGTTTTGGACCCAAAAAAACGCCATGAATAAAGCGTATAGAATAGGTTACACTAAACAAACTAGCCAGCGTTGCTACATAAGGTGCAATCCAATCGAGCCATGATTCCATATGCGTTTCAACAGCTTCAGCAAAAAACATCTCTTTCGATAAAAAACCATTCAACAAGGGAACTCCAGCCATCGCTGCACTTGCAACTAAAGCGAGAGTTGCTGTAATAGGCATAGAGCGATAAAGCCCTGACAATTTACGCATATCACGTGTTCCCGTCTCGTGATCAATAATACCAGCAGCCATAAATAAAGAAGCTTTAAAAGTAGCATGATTGGCCATATGGAAGATCGCTGCAACACAAGCAAGTGGACTACCAAGGCTTAAAAGCGTGGTAATCAATCCAAGATGACTAATAGTCGAGTAAGCAAGCAGTCCTTTCAAGTCTTGCTGAAACATGGAAAAATAAGCACCAAGAAGCAATGTCGAGAGTCCTGAAAAGCCAACTAGCCAAAACCAAGATTCTGTCCCAGAAAGCACAGGCCATAAACGAACAAGTAAAAACAATCCCGCTTTTACCATGGTTGCTGAATGCAAATAAGCCGATACGGGGGTTGGAGCAGCCATCGCATTGGGCAGCCAAAAATGAAAGGGAAACTGCGCACTTTTTGTTAATCCCCCCAATAAAATACAAATAAGGACAGGACTATAAAGAGAACTTGACCGAATCATATCTCCAGACTGAAGCACCTTATCCAAATCAAAACTGCCAACAATATACCCAATCAATAAAACCCCAATAAAAAGAGCAAAACCGCCAAAACCTGTGATCGTTAGAGCCATACGCGCACCCTCACGCGCACTTGCATTATGGTACCAATAGCCGATCAACAAAAAAGAAAAAATGCTGGTGAGTTCCCAAAAAATAACCAAAAAGACGAGATTGCCTGATAAGACTATTCCCGTCATTGATCCCATAAAGGCCAAAAAAAAGGAAAAAAATCGCGGTACAGAATCTGCTGGATCCATGTAATAACGTGAATAAATGACAACAAGCAGCCCAATTCCTGTAATGAGCAAGCAAAAAAGCCACGACAAACCATCTATACGGAGAATCAAATCGCTCCCACATTCTGGAAGCCAAGAAATATCTAAACGCACTATGTGGTTTTCGCGAACTTCTGGATAAAGCATTATTGTAAAAATAAGACAGAAAAGTGCAACAATCCCAGCAAACCATGCTTCATTATTTTTTGCTGTCGAGCGAAAAAAGCCAATGACAGCACTTCCACCAAAGGGAAGCAAAACGAGCAATATCAACATTGCTTCCCGTGTTGTCATTCTTTCAACTCCATCCTGTCCTTAATATTTTGTCATCGACAAAACAAAAACTTATATCCTCCCCCCATTCCACACTTAATGATAATAAGATTTAATAAAACTTAAAAGTATTTAAATTTTTCAAAAAAAACGCTTGCATGAAAATGCTACGCACCACGCAAGTTTTCTCTTTATTGTAAGAACAATAACGCCCACGACAAGAAGCAATTAAAAATTTATTTAATAATTTCTATCCTTTAAAAAAGCGTGATAAACACTGTTTACGCCCCCCGTGAAAAGGCTGAAAACTATTATCATTTTTATTATAAGAGCGATAACGCGCACGGCAAGATTCAATATGTTGTTTAAGCATCCATGGCTCTTTTTTTTCTAATTTTTCCGAAGAAGACGTTAAAAACACTTTTTTAGCATCTGGTACAACTTTTAATGATGCGCCTTTTGTGCTTAAGTGCCGTGATGTAACAAATGCCACTTCAGGATACCACCAATTATCACTATATTTACGATAACCACGCCGATAATGACGATAACCTTTAAAACCATTAAGTTCTCTACGCCCCGTAAAAATCAAAGGCACCGAACTATCTTGGACAGAAGTCTGAGTAACCAGTTTGGCTTTAGCATAACTCCTATTTTTCCCCCAATTAACAAGAGTAGTTGTTATAATGAAAAAACTGCTAACCAATACAAAAGCTAAAGCATAATATAATTTTTTTTTCATACTCATAACGCAAAACTCAAAATAATAAACAACAGTAATTACAGAAAGCCTTTCTCTTGCTAGACAGAAACAGATTCTTTTCTTAAGACTCTTTTTTCTTGAGACATTCTGTTACTCTTTGTACTAAACGTTGATCTTGGCAATAAGATCCTTCAAAAAAGAATGAATAAATGATGATAAAAACCCCCTACTATCTTATAGACAAATCGAAACTCATCAAAAACATGCAAACAATTTCTCGTTTACGGGAAATGTCTGGAGCTAAAATTTTACTTGCTTTGAAATGTTTTGCCACATGGAGTGTTTTTGATTTAATGTCTGAGTTCATGGATGGAACCACATCATCATCCCTTTATGAGCTGCGTTTAGGAAGAGAAAAATTTGGCAAAGAAACACATGCTTATTCGGTTGCTTGGGCCGATCATGAAATTGATGAAGCCTGTGGCTATGCAGACAAAATTATCTTTAACTCAATCCAACAACTTCAACGTTTTTCTAAAGCTAGCAAAACCATCCAACGGGGTTTGAGGTTAAATCCAGGAATCAGCGCATCCAATTTTGATCTTGCCAATCCCTCCCGCCCTTTTAGCCGCTTAGGCGAAACCAATCAAAGCGCTATAAAAGAAGTTCTACCCCTCATTAATGGCCTAATGATCCACAACAATTGCGAAAATGCTGATTTTAATCTTTTTAATCAAATGCTGAATCACATGGAAGAAAAATTTGCAGAACTTTTTTCTGCTGTTGACTGGATAAGCCTTGGTGGCGGAATCCATTTTACCGCTGAAAATTATCCTTTAGAATCTTTCGCAAAACGTTTAAAACAATTTTCTAAAACCCATGGTGTTACTATTTTTCTAGAACCAGGAGAAGCTGCTATCACCAAAAGCACCACATTAGAAGTCAGTGTTCTTGACACATTGTATAATGAAAAGAATCTTGCCATCGTTGACAGCTCAATTGAAGCACATATGCTTGATCTTCTCATTTATCGTGAAAATGCCAAATTAGAACCCAATCAAGGTCCCCATGAAATCATGATTTGTGGAAAATCTTGTCTTGCTGGTGATATTTTTGGAACATTTCAATTTCAACAACCTCTTAAAATAGGCGATCGGCTGTCTTTTCAGGATGCAGCAGGTTATACAATGGTCAAGAAAAACTGGTTTAATGGCGTTACAATGCCTGCTATTGTTCTCAAAGAATGCGATGGTACACTAACACTTCAACGCCAATTCAGCTATAACGACTATCAGAAAAGCCTTTCATAAAGATCAACCATAAAAACGTCATACAACAGTATTAAAAAGGAGATGAACCTACAATGAAAAAAAATGTTCTCATTATTGGTGCTGGAGGTGTTGCACAAGTTGTTGCACACAAATGTGCTCAAAACAACGATATTCTTGGTGAAATTCACATTGCTTCACGAACACTCAAAAAATGTGAAGCCATCATTGCTTCCATTAAAGAAAAAAACACAATGAAAGAACAGGGTGTTCTCAAAAGCCATTCGCTCAATGCCATGAATGTAGAAGAAACTATAAAGCTCATCCAAAAAACCAAATGCGAAATTGTCATTAATGTTGGTTCTGCCTTTCTTAATATGTCTGTTCTTTCAGCTTGTATTGAAACCAAATGCGCTTATATCGATACAGCGATTCATGAAGACCCGTTGAAAATCTGTGAAACACCTCCTTGGTATGGCAATTATGAATGGCCTCGGCGTCAAGAATGTGAAAAAGCTGGTATAACCGCTATTTTAGGAGCAGGTTTTGACCCAGGTGTAGTGAATGCTTACGCAGCATTAGCGCGTGATAATTATTTTGATAAAATCACAGATATTGATATTATTGATATTAATGCCGGAAATCATGGGCGTTGGTTTGCTACAAATTTTGATCCAGAAATTAACTTCCGTGAGTTTACAGGACAAGTATGGTCATGGCAAAATAAAAAATGGACTTCCAATAAAATGTTTGAAGTCAGCCATGAATGGGATCTTCCCGTTGTTGGAAAACAAAAAGCCTATATGACGGGACATGATGAAATTCATTCATTATCAAAAAATCTCGATGTGGAGAATGTCCGTTTCTGGATGGGATTTGGTGAACGTTATATCACTGTTTTTACGGTTCTAAAAAACCTCGGACTCTTATCCGAACAACCGATTAAAACGGCAGAAGGTCAAGAAGTCGTGCCCTTGAAAGTCGTGAAAGCCGTCTTACCCGACCCTTCCTCTCTCGCCCCAGACTACACAGGAAAAACCTGTATCGGAGATCTTATTAAAGGCGAAAAAGATGGACACCTGCGAGAAATTTTTATCTATAATATAGCCGATCACAAACAAGCTTTTCATGAAACTGGAGCACAAGGCATTTCCTATACCGCTGGCGTACCAGCCGCTGCTACAGCCCTTCTCATTGCTACAGGCGAATGGGATGTTAAGACTATGGTCAATGTAGAGGAATTACCACCCCGCCCTTTCCTTAAATATCTTGATCGTATGGGGCTTCCCACTTTTATAAGAGAACAACAAGAGGATAAAAAATTAGAATTTTAAATTTATACCTATAGAAAGCATATGCTTGATTTTTTAAGTTATCAGAAAACTGCCCAATGAAAACAAACTTAATATTCTCATGTAATTATGGTTTTCAAAAAAATTTTAGCTATTCGTTATATTTTGGCAACATTACGATTTCTTAACAACCTTAAAGAAGAGACATATCATCTTTCTAAGACATAACAAGCAATGATCAAGAAAAACAGAGAAGCAAAAACTAATTTAATCACACTGTATAACTTGTCATTATCATCAAAAAGATAGTGTGATAAAGAAAAGATATAAAAATACCGCTCTTTTAAAAAAGAGTGGTATTTTGTAGAATATTCAATCCCTCCCCTCTTTATCTTAAATGACAAAGATCCTTAACCCACTCCAATCATTAAACAATTAAATTTCTTTGAGCGAATTCCTCTTGGCTTCCCTCTTCACATGATTCATTTTCATATATAAAACATTGATTTATAACAACAAATATCATTTTCAACTTGTTTCATAACGCTGAATATTATAAGATTCTCTTATCACAAACTCTCTCACATTAAATCAATTAAAGCCTTTTCCTGCACATTACAAACAAAGCAAGCGTGTAAGCAAAAATGATAAAAGAAAAGAATAAAAATTTCTCTTATGAAAACTTTCAAATAATAAAGAGCTTTAGCAATATTGAGAACTGAAAAAGTGCATTATAACGTCAGCGTATACGTTTACTAAACATAAAGATGATGATGCACAAATAGGTCTTATAACAATTTGAATGAATTTTATATATTTCAAGAGGAACTTTACAGCTATACCATTCACGAGCACCATCGTGAAGTAGGTTTGCGCATTTTGAGAGATGTGTTCTTAAAACAAAGCACGCAAATAGGCTCAGAACCCTATCCTAAATATTTTATAATAGTATAAAAAACCACCCCATATGTAAAACTTTACATAAACCAAACAAACACCACCGCTCTAAACGATAATGCACAACAGGATAATCAATAAAAACTACACAACTGAATTTTAAAACAGTAATTATCGAAAAGCATACAACAAACGGAATATTTCAATATAATTGGTTGTATTCCTTTTTAAAGTTTTAAAATGTTGTTGTATGCTTCACAAATATTTTCTGCCTCCTATGCCTTTTAAAATGTACTTTTTAAAAGCTTTTTAAATATGAAGTGGTTTAGCAAATGTTGCCAAAGCTGCCTCACGCACGGCTTCTGATAAAGTAGGATGTGCGTGGCAACAACGCCCCAGATCTTCTGATGAACCACCAAATTCCATTAAAACTGCAATTTCATGGATCATTTCACCAGCACCAAATCCAAGAATATGCCCCCCTAATACCCGATCTGTTTTTTTATCAGAAAGGATTTTAACGAACCCATCACTCTTTTGCATTGCACGTGCACGACCATTAGCCATAAAAGGAAATTTGCCAACATTATATTCAATACCAGCAGTTTTTAGCTCTTCTTCTGTCCTTCCTACACTCGCAATTTCCGGCTGCGTATAAACAACACTAGGAATGACATCAAAATTAACATGCCCTTTTTGACCTGCCAAAATTTCTGCCACAGCAACGCCTTCTTCCTCTGCTTTATGCGCTAACATTGGCCCTTTTACGACATCACCAATCGCATAAATTCCTGGAACATTCGTCTGCCAATGAGCATCAATTGCAATAAATCCGCGTTCATCTAACTGAACACCAGCCTCTTGTAAGCCAAGCCCCTCCGTATACGGAGAACGTCCAGTAGCAATAAGCACAACATCAGCCTCTAAAGTTTCAGCTGCACCACCTTTGACGGCTTCAAAAGTCACCTGAGCAGTTGAGCCAGATTGTGTAACAGCCGTTACTTTTGTTCCCGTCTTATATTCTATCCCTTGTTTTTCCATTAATTTCTGAAATTGCCGTGAAACTTCACCATCCATTGAGCCCAAAATTTTATTAAGATACTCAATAATGGTAACTTTAGCACCTAAACGGCTCCAAACTGATCCAAGTTCTGAACCAATAACACCAGCACCCACTACAATCATATGCTCTGGTACTTTTTCAAGTGAAAGAGCTCCCGTAGAAGAAACAATAGTCTTTTCATCAATTTCAACATTCACCCCTGGAATGCCTGAACTCTCTGAACCGGTAGCAATAATAATATTTTTTGTTTCAATTGTTTGTTTATTACCATCTCTGGCAACAACCTCCACATGACCCGCACTCAAAATTTTGGCTGTCCCAAAAAAAGTATCAACTTTATTTTTTTTCATCAAAAAAGAAACACCACTTGTATTGGCTGTCACCACAGCTTTCTTATGAACCATCATTTGTTCAAGATTAAGCTTAGATTTACCAATAGAAATACCAAGCGTTTCAAAACCATGCTGGGTTTCAGAAAACACTTCTGAAGCATGCAACAACGCTTTAGAAGGAATACAACCAACGTTGAGACATGTTCCCCCTAATGTTGTACGCTTTTCAATAATCGCTACTTTAAGTCCCAGTTGTGCCGCCTTTATTGCTGCTACATAACCACCTGGACCCGCTCCGATCACAGCCACATCATAAGACATCCGTTTCTCCTTTCATCCTGAAAACTGTATTTTACAAATCAAGAACAAGGCGTTCCGGATCCTCTAAGCTTTCCTTAACACGTACAAGGAAAGTTACAGCTTCTTGCCCATCCACAATACGGTGATCGTAAGAAAGCGCTAAATACATCATGGGGCGGATCACAACTTGGCCCTCAACAACCATTGCTCGCTCTTTAATCGCATGCATTCCCAAAATACCAGATTGTGGTGCATTCAAAATCGGTGTTGACATCAACGATCCATACACACCACCATTGGTAATGGTAAAAGTTCCGCCCTGCATATCAGAAACGGCTAATTTTCCATCACGCGCAAGACGCCCCAAACGCCCAATCTCTTTTTCAATCTCTGCCAATGACATTTGATCTGCATCTCGCACCACTGGAACAACAAGCCCTTTATCCGTTCCAACAGCAATTCCGACATTGACATAGTTTTTGTAAACAATATCTGTCCCATCAATCTCGGCATTAACAGCGGGAAGTTCTTTTAATGCATGACAAACAGCCTTGGTAAAAAAACCCATAAAACCAAGTTTAACACCATGTTTCTTTTCAAAAAGATCCTTATAACGCTTGCGCAAATCCATCACCGCTGACATATCAACCTCATTAAATGTGGTTAACATTGCTGCTATATTTTGTGCATCTTTAAGACGGCGAGCAATTGTTTGACGCAATTTCGTCATACGAACCCGCTCTTCACGTGTTTCTTGAACAGGAGTTGCCGAAGAACTCGTCGCAGAAGAAGAGGGTGTAGGAGCATTTGTACTTTGTTTTAATCCACCAAGAACATCTTCTTTAAGAATTTGTCCACGTTTTCCAGAACCTGAAATATCGCTTTTTGCAACATTATTTTCAGCCATCAATTTTGCTGCTGAAGGAGAAGGAGGCATTGTACTGCTCGAAGCAGGCTTCTCCGATTCAGATGAAGCTGCTGGAACAAGTGTAGCAGAAGGTGAAGATGATTGGGAAACACCAGCTTCTCCAGCTTCCACCACTCCTAAAAGAGCATTTACTTCAACCGTATCGCCTTCTTTTGCAATGATTTCAGATAATTTTCCCGCAACAGGAGAAGGAACTTCAACGGTTACCTTATCAGTTTCTAATTCAACCAAAGGCTCATCCATAGCGACAGCTTCGCCAAGTTTTTTAAACCATTTGCCAATCGTTGCTTCGGTAACCGATTCGCCCAAAGTAGGAACACGAATTTCAGTAGTCATAATATTTTTCCATACATCAGAGTAGTAATAAATTAAGAACCTAACGCGTCTTTAAGAAACGCAGCCAGTTGTTCAAGGTGTTTCACCATTAACCCAGAGGCCGGTGACGCACTCGCAGGACGTCCTGCATAACGAGCACGTGAATATTGCGCATTAATATGCGTCAAAACCCATTCCAAATAAGGCTCAATAAATGACCAAGCCCCCATGTTTTTTGGTTCCTCTTGGCACCAAAAAACTTCCGCCTGCAAAAAGCGCGACAACACATTCACCAAAACTTTAGCAGGGAAAGGATAAAGTTGTTCAACACGAAGGAGGTAAACATCATCAATACCCTTTTTTTCACGTTCTTCATAAAGGTCGTAATAAACCTTACCAGTACAAAGAACGACACGGCGAATTTTATTATCTTTTTGCAACTTAATGACAGAATCTTTGAGACATTCTGCATCATCAAGCAACACACGACAGAAACTTGTTTCCGGCCCCATTTCATTGAGAAGAGAAACAGCTCGCTTATGACGCAAAAGTGATTTCGGTGTCATCAAAATCAATGGCTTACGGAAATCACGCTTAATTTGTCGACGTAAAATATGAAAATAATTTGCAGGGGTTGTACAATTAGCAACCTGCATATTATCTTCCGCACAAAGTTGAAGAAACCGTTCTAAACGTGCAGAAGAATGCTCCGGCCCTTGCCCTTCAAAACCATGAGGCAATAAACACACAAGACCAGACATACGAAGCCACTTACGCTCCGCAGAAGAAATAAATTGGTCAAAAATGACCTGTGCACCATTGGAGAAATCACCAAATTGCGCTTCCCAAAGCGTTAAACCACGTGGTTCAGCAAGAGAATATCCATATTCAAAACCAAGAACAGCTTCTTCAGAAAGCATAGAATTAACAACTTCATAAAGCGCTTGCCCCTTTTGTAAATGATTCAAAGGAATATAACGCGCCTCATTTTCTTGGTCATAAAGAACTGAATGACGTTGCGAAAAAGTTCCCCGTTCAACATCCTCACCGGAAAGACGAACCGGTGCTCCTTCCAAACAAAGCGAACCAAAAGCTAGAGCTTCAGCGGTTGCCCAGTCAACACCCTCACCGGTTTCAAAAATTTTAGCACGATTATTTAAAAAACGTTGAATGGTTTTGTGAACGTGAAAATCTGCCGGAATTTCGACAATTTTTTGACCAATTTCCTTTAAAATTTTTAATTCAACACCGGTTGTTCTAGAATGTTGCTCATCAGAACTACTAAAAGCTTTGAGTCCCGTCCAGCTTCCATCAAGCCAATCAGCCTTATTAGGCTTATAAGAAGCACTTGCTTCAAATTCACCTTCAAGCTTATCGCGCCATAATTTTTTTTGTTGCTCAATCTCTTCTAGAGAAATCACCCCTTCTGCTACCAAATGGTCACTATAAAGTTGAAGTGTTGTTTTATGATTACGAATTGCCTTGTACATAAGTGGCTGCGTAAAGGAAGGCTCATCACCTTCATTATGCCCATAACGGCGATAACAAAACATATCAATAACCACTGGTTTATGGAAAATTTGGCGAAACTCTGTTGCTATTTTTGCAACAAAAACAACTGCCTCAGGATCATCACCATTCACATGGAAAATTGGTGCATCAATCATTTTTGCAACATCTGATGGATAAGGCGAAGAACGTGAAAAACGCGGAGATGTTGTAAAACCAATCTGATTATTGATAATCACATGAAGTGAGCCTGCAACACGATAACCTTTAAGACCTGAAAGACCAAAAGTTTCTTGGATAACGCCTTGTCCTGCAAAAGCAGCATCACCATGAATAAGCAGTGGCATCACTTTTGAACGCTCACTTAATGAGAGTAAATCAGTATGTGCAGGTCCCATAAGTTGATCTTGTTTAGCGCGTGCTTTTCCTATAACAACCGGATCAACAATCTCAAGATGAGATGGATTGGCCAACAGCGATAAATGAACTTTTTTACCATCAAATTCAAGATCAGCTGAAGTTCCCAAATGATATTTGACATCACCGGATCCCTCCACATCATCAGGCTTATAAGATCCCCCTTTGAACTCATGAAAAATAGCCCTATGCGGCTTGGCAAGAACTTGTGAAAGAACATTTAAACGACCACGATGTGCCATTCCTAAAATAACTTCCTGCACCCCTAAAGCACTACCACATTTGATAATCTGTTCAAGAGCGGGAATCAGCGCTTCACCACCATCGAGTCCAAAACGCTTTGTACCTTTATATTTAGTGTCTAAAAACTGTTCGAAACCTTCCGCCTGAATAAGCTTATTAAGGATAGCTTTCTTGTCTTGTTGTGTGAAAGAAATTTTTTCATCTCGCCCTTCAATGCGTTCTTGAAGCCATGCTTTCTGAACCGGATCAGAAACATGCATATATTCCACACCGATTGTTGAACAATAAGTACGGTTGAGAATTTCAAGCATTTGTGGAATAGTTGCATATTCCAACCCTAAAACATTATCAATAAAAATGGGACGCTCATAATCAGCTGGAGTAAAACCATAAGCTTCTGGAGAAAGTTCCTTATAATCTTCTTGTTTTTCGGCCAATTGAAGAGGGTCAAGCTTTGCCCGAAGATGCCCCCGTGCTCGAAAAGCACGAATCATCATAATTGCATGAACGGAATCACGTGTTGCACGAATAACATCTTGCTCACTGGAAGTTTTTCCCTTTTGTGCAGCACCTGTTATTGCTTTTTCCTTTAATTTATCACCAAGATATTTTTCAAGAGAAGACCAATCACCATCAAGAGCAGAAACCAATTCTCCATTTGCCTTTACTGGCCAATGATCACTTTGCCATGTTGCCCCTTCAGCATTTCTGAGAACATCTTCTTTATTATCATGAAGTCCTTCAAAAAAAGCACGCCACTGTGAATCAACACTGGTAGGATCTTTTTCATATTGAGCATAAAGTTGATCTATATAATCCGCATTGCCACCATAAAGAAATGATGTCTGTGCAAAAAGGCTATTTATTTCGTCCTGCCTTGCCATATACCTCTCCGGAACATCTATTCCGTCTCCTTATATCTCTTTTCGACCTTTAAATGCTTACAAAACAAGCAATGATTCAAACATTCAAAAAAGTTTTACCTTTTTATACTCAAGTTTTTTCACCTGAATCTAAGAACTTTTTCTTATTCAGATGAAATTTTCTTTTAGCCCTTCAAAACTGACATCAAAGTCTTACCTATCTGTGATGGTGAAGGAGACACTCGAATCCCTGCTGATTCCATTGCCGCAATTTTATCTTCTGCTCCACCTTTACCACCAGAAATAACAGCACCAGCATGTCCCATTGTACGTCCTGGAGGAGCTGTACGGCCAGCAATAAAGCCAACAACTGGTTTTTTACGACCTTTTTTTGCTTCATCTTGCAGAAACTGTGCTGCTTCTTCTTCAGCAGAACCACCAATCTCCCCAATCATAACAATAGACTGAGTTTCATCATCCGCTAAAAACATTTCCAACACATCAATAAATTCAGTGCCCTTAACAGGGTCGCCACCAATCCCTATCGCAGTTGTTTGCCCGAGACCTTCCTGACTCGTTTGAAAAACGGCTTCATAAGTTAAAGTTCCCGACCTCGAAACAACCCCAACAGAACCTTTTCTAAAAATAGAACCAGGCATAATACCAATTTTACATTCATTTGGTGTAAGAATACCAGGACAATTAGGACCAATAAGACGAGACTTTGAGTTTTCTAACCGCGCCTTCACTTTAACCATATCCATAACGGGAATACCTTCCGTAATACAGATAATTAAACGAACTTCAGCTTCAATAGCCTCTATAATAGCTGCCGCAGCCCCTGCAGGTGGAACATAAATAACAGAAGCATCCGCGCCTGTTTTTTCCTTTGCTTCTGCAACATTAGCAAAGATAGGAAGAGTTTCGCCTTTTGAACCTTCCCATGTTTCTCCACCCTTTTTAGGATTAACACCCCCAACCATTTGCGTACCATGATAAGCAAGCGCCTGTTCTGTATGAAATGTTCCTGTTTTTCCTGTAAGCCCTTGAACTAGAACTTTTGTCTCTTTATTCACAAGAATCGACATAGCTTAAGCTCCCTTCACGGCTGCAACAATTTTTTGAGCAGCATCATCTAAATCATCAGCAGGAATAACATTCAAACCACTTTCATTGATAATTGCTTTACCCTGCTCAACATTAGTGCCTTCAAGACGAACAACTAAGGGAACCTTTAAACCAACCTCACGAACAGCAGCAACCACACCTTCAGCAATGACATCACAACGCATAATACCACCAAAAATGTTAACCAAAATGCCCTTAACATTTGGATCGGCCGTAATAATTTTAAAAGCAGCTGTCACCTTTTCTTTTGACGCTCCACCACCAACGTCAAGAAAATTTGCAGGCTCAGCTCCATAGAGTTTGATAATATCCATTGTTGCCATAGCAAGACCCGCACCATTAACCATGCAGCCAATTGTACCCTCAAGAGCAACATAAGCAAGATCATGCTTTGATGCTTCAATTTCTTTTGGATCCTCTTCTGAAAGATCGCGTAATTCTAAAATATCTGGATGACGAAATAGAGCATTATTATCAAAAGAAACTTTTGCATCAAGAACACGTAAACGACCATCTTTCATCACAATAAGCGGATTGATTTCTAAAAGGCTCATATCTTTTTCACAAAATGCCTTATAGAGAATCGGAAAAAGCTTTTCACCATCTTCTCGCGCACTACTTTGTAGTTTCAATGCATCACAAAGTCTTGCACAATCAACCGAAGTAACACCCTCTACAACATCAATGGGAAGCGTGAATATTTTTTCTGGTGTCTCTTCAGCAACCGTTTCAATATCCATTCCACCTTCTGTTGAAACAACAAAAGCAATTCGACCAACGCCACGATCAACCAAAAGTGAAAGATAAAGCTCCCTTTCAATATCGGCACCATCCTCAATGTAAAGACGATTGACCTGCTTACCCTCTGGACCCGTTTGTTTGGTTACCAAAGTTTTACCAAGCATTTCTTGAACATTTGCAACAACTTCTTCAACAGATTTTGCAAGCCGAACACCACCCTTTGCATCAGGACCAAGTTCTTTAAACTTACCCTTACCACGACCACCAGCGTGTATCTGACTTTTAACCACATAGAGAGGTCCGGGCAATTTTTCCGCCCATTTTTCAGCTTGCTCTACAGAATAAACAGCGACACCATTTGCAATTGGTGCTCCATATTCATGAAGCAGACGTTTGGCCTGATACTCATGGATATTCATGCATTTGTCCTTTTCTTTTATGGATCATTATTAATCCTAAAGTTTTAATATTCTAAATACTTAGTTTTAATGAATTAAATCTTGTTCAATTTACTTGAGACTAGGCACAAGAGCAATACAAGCTTCACAAAGCTTTTTAACTGCATTTACTGAATGATCAAAAGCATCTCTTTCTTCTTTATCAAGATCAATTTCAATGACTCGCTCAACACCACCTGCACCAATTACAACAGGAACACCAACGTAGGTATCATTAACCCCATATTCTCCTGAAAGATAAGCTGCAACAGGCACAACACGCTTAGTGTCCTTTAAATAGGCCTCAGCCATAGAAACAGCAGAAGCTGCTGGTGCATAATAAGCAGAACCTGTTTTTAACAAACCAACAATTTCTGCACCACCATCACGGGTACGCTGGATAATTTGATCAATTCTTTCCTGTGTCGTCCAGCCCATCTTTACAAGATCAGGCAAAGAAATACCACCAACCGTTGAATAACGCACGAGAGGAACCATTGAATCACCGTGCCCTCCTAAAACAAACGCTGTCACATCTTTAACAGAGACCTTAAATTCCTCAGATAAGAAATGACGAAAACGTGCTGAATCAAGAACACCAGCCATACCAACCACTTTATGTGTAGGGAGACCTGAAAATTTCTGCAATGCCCACACCATCGCATCAAGGGGATTGGTAATACAAATAACAAATGCTGAAGACGCGTATTTTTTAATTCCAGCTCCAACTTGTTCCATCACCTTTAAATTAATGCCCAAAAGATCATCCCGGCTCATACCAGGTTTTCGCGCAACGCCTGCTGTTACAATAACAACATCAGATCCTTCAATTGCTTCATAAGCATTAGCACCTTTTAAACTGATATCAAAACCGTCGACGGGAGAAGATTCGGCGATATCTAGAGCCTTACCTTGTGGCACACCTTCCGCAATATCAAATAAAACAACATCACCAAGTTCTTTAAGCCCAATAATATGTGCTAAAGTACCACCAATCATACCTGAACCAATGAGAGCTATTTTTTTTCGTGCCATTTTATTTTTTCCTAACTTTTAGATAATTCAGCGCACACCCATCAGCGTCCCTATACTGAATATTTTTGACTTCAACCATATTCAAACAATATCATAAAAAGGAGTAAAGAAATGAAATTTACAAATTTTTCTCCTTACAGAAACAACAAACCTCCGCTGAAACAACTATTAGAAAATTATCACGATGTATCGATAAAGTGAATTTAAAAAAAATACAACAGAATTATTACGTTTCTTTAATTTCAAAGAGTTATTGTTTTTACAGTTTACGTAAAGGTAAAAGTATAATCAATGCTTCTTCTTCAAAAGAAAATGTTCTTCCCAAAGTTTTAAATAATCGTGGCTTTGCATTTCAAAAAGACGTGACTGTGTTCTTTGAAATTCAAATGTTTCCGTAATCTGTGCATTCCCTTTATACAAATCCCCCACCTCTGCCGCTGCCGACATAAATAACCGTATGTGGCGCTCATAAAGAATATCAATAAGCAAAATAAACCGTTTTGTTTCATTGCGACATGTATCATCCATGACCGGTACATTATCAATAAAAATCGTATGATAACGCTCCCCTAATACCAAATACTCAGCCGCTGCCAAAGGCTTTGCACATAAATCTCCATAATCAAAGCGTGCACATCCTGCACCAACGCGCGGAATAGGAATAAGGCGCCCTTTTATAGAAAGCTCATCAGATATCTCCTTATGTCCTTGCAATACAAGTGCCCATGCTTGATCCATGCATTCATCTGCTTTTTTTCCTAAAGGTGCTACATACACAGGCTGTAGATTTGATTTTTCAAGACGATAATCTGTTTTTGCATCAAGATTAACAACACGAACATATGCTTTCAAAACTTGAATAAAAGGCAAAAAGAGTTCACGATTTAAACCGTTACAATAAAGGTTATCCGGCGCCACATTTGAAGTCGCAATAAAGAAAATTCCTTTATCAAACAAAGCAGAAATAAGCCGCCCCAACACCATAGCATCAGCAATATCTGTTACACTAAACTCATCAAAACAAAGTACCTTTGCTTCTCGTGCAAGATCTTCAGCAACTGCTAAAATAGGATTATCTTGTTTAAATTTTTTACCCCCAGATGCTTGACGATAAAAATTAATACGCTCATGCACATCAGTCATAAAATCATTAAAATGAGCACGCTTTTTATGACCTTTAGGCAAACAAGAAAAGAACAAATCCATCAGCATAGTTTTGCCCCGTCCTACTTCACCAAAAACATATAATCCCTGAAAAGAACCCTTTTCATCCCCTTGTTTTACAACACAAGAAATATTTTGTTTTTTTCTTTTAAATATTCTATTAAAGAAAGAGCAAAATTTCCAAGTCCAAGGACGAGAGATGTTTTGTTCCGCAATTTTTTTTAATAAATGATCAAAATATTCTGTTATAGCTAATTGAGCGGGGTCAAAACAAACCTCTCCTTTAGAGACAAGCTCTTTATAACGTGTTGAAACGAGAATCATCCAAACAACCTTTTTCAAACCGTTCTCAATGAAAAATATAAATACTTTTCACGAATCTGTCCGTCTAGCTTAGTTTTTCATAAACGATCAAAAATGATTTAACGACTTAAAACAACGGGATGATCATCAAGTGTACGTCCCTCAAAACGATCAACATTTGAAGAGTAGAGAGCAAGGATAACACGTCCAGAGTTATTATAAAAATATAATCTTTTTCCTTTAACAGCCCACGATCTCACTTGAGAAGCAATTCCTGGACAGTGTAAAGGACCAGCACGGTACCCTTGTCCAAACTTTGTTTGCGGCGTTGCGATCCGGCAAACTTTACCCCCCATAGAAAGATTCCATACACCAGCAACACTTGCAGGAAATAAATCAGTAGCATTACTTGGCAATTCGAGACTAGCCATTCGTCCATCACTCTGAGAATCTCCCTTCTCATACATCGAAGCGTTTGCTGCCTCAGATATCGACGAAGAAGTAGATGACAGATCAGACACTTCCAATGTTGTCATTTGTTGAGATGGATAAAAAACTTCTAATGCGTTACTACCGTCATTACTGTCAAACCGTGTTGTTGAACATCCCCCTAAAAGCATTACAGTTGATAGTGCAACGAAAAACGAAATTTTTGAAAACGACATATCTGTACTCTCTCCCACGACAATAAATAAGTTCACAAAGAAATTAAGTGAATATTTGTTATAGTTACAAAGATAAATTAACAAATTAAAAAAATAGGTTAAAATCATTTATTTTAAACGAAATAATTTATGTACCCAATTTTATATTTATTAAACACTAGAAATTTATAAGATTTTCAGTCATATATCTCTTTATAAGTAATCATTAGAAATAGAGAAGTTTCATGAAAACGCCATTTAGCAAAATGGACGGTCTTGGAAATCAAATTATTGTTGTTGATATGCGTGAAAGCACTCATACTCTTACATCGCAAGCAATCCTCGCTTTGTCGGCAGATCCCGAAATGCATTTTGATCAAATCATGGCTATCCACACACCAACCCAGAAAAAAGCCGACTTCCGCATAGAAATATGGAATGCCGACGGATCAATGGCTAAAGCTTGTGGCAATGGTACCCGCTGTGTTGTTGCATGGCTTAAAAATCACAATTTTGGTGAAAAATTTCGTTTAGAAACTCCCGCTGGAATTATTGAAGGGAAATATCAAACCGATAATCTCATTTCTGTTGATATGGGATGCCCAAATTTCAATGCAAAAGAGATGCCTGTTTCACGTGAAATAGTTGATACCAATCACGTAGAAATTACGGCTGGTCCCCTAAAAGATGCTTGTCTCATATCCATTGGCAATCTCCATGCTATCTTTTTTGTTGAAAATGATATTCAACATATTCCATTAGAAAAATATGGGCCGAAACTTGAACATGATCCCCTATTTCCCGAACAGTGCAATATTTCCATTGCTTGCATAACGTCAAAGAAAAGTCTAAATTTACGGACATGGGAGCGAGGAGCAGGATTAACACAAGCATGTGGGAGTGCTGCCTGTGCAAGTGCAGTGGCTGCTTATCGTCGTGGTCTCACACAACGCCATATTGATGTAAACTTACCAAAGGGAACACTTAATATTTTTTACCGAGAAGACGATCACGTTATTATGATAGGACCAATAAAATATCAATTTAGTGGTTTTTTAAGCCCTCTAACAGGGTGCTACAAAAAGGATCACTCCTGATGGCAATAGAAATTGTAACTTTTGGTTGTCGACTTAATAGCTACGAATCGGAAATCATTCGCAAAGAAAGTACTTCTTCAGGGCTAGATCAGCTTAAAGATGGTGCTATTATCTTTAATACCTGTGCTGTCACTGCCGAAGCCGTACGACAAGCAAAACAAGCTATCCGCAAAGCACGACGTGAAAATCCTCATGCACGTATCATTGTAACAGGGTGTGCAGCCCAAACAGAAGGGCAAAATTTTGCCTCAATGACAGAAGTGGATCTCGTTTTAGGAAACGAAGATAAACTTCACGCCCATTCTTATCGTCAACTTCCTGATTTTGGTATTAACCATTCCGAAAAAGTGCGTATCAATGACATTATGGAAGTACAAAAAATTGCTCCACATATGGTCAGTGCAATGCAAGAGCGCACCCGCGCTTTTGTACAGGTACAAAATGGATGTAATCATCGCTGTACATTTTGCATTATTCCTTATGGACGAGGACCATCTCGCTCAGTTCCCATGGGTGCTGTTATAGAACAAATTAAAAAGCTGGTAGGTGAGGGTATCCAAGAAGTGGTCCTTACAGGTGTTGATCTTACAAGTTATGGTCACGATCTTCCTGGAAAAGCTACTCTAGGAAAATTAACTTCAGCAATTTTGCATCATGTCCCTGACTTAGCGCGATTACGCCTCTCATCTATTGACTCAATTGAAGCAGACGAAGAACTCATCAATCTTTTAGCTTATGAAACAAGGATCATGCCCCATTTGCATTTATCTTTGCAAGCAGGTGATAATATGATTTTAAAACGGATGAAACGGCGACACTTACGCGAACATGCTATTCAATTTTGCCAAGAATTGCGTGCCAAACGTCCTACAATGGTTTATGGTGCCGACTTAATTGCTGGTTTTCCTACAGAAACAGAAGAGATGTTTCAAAACAGTCTTATTTTAATCAAAGATTGTAATTTAACCCATCTCCATGTCTTCCCCTTTAGTCCAAGAGAAGGAACACCTGCCGCACGTATGCCACAAATCAACCGTAAAATAGTTAAGATGCGTGCTGAAAAATTACGTAAAGCAGGTGAGGAGGCTTACCAAAAGCATCTTGCTCATTTACAAAACAGTCTACAAACAATTCTCGTTGAAAAAGATGAAATCGGACGAACAGAAGATTATACTCTTGTACAAGTTAAAGGTGCAAAAGCAGGAACAATTGTTCAAGCCCTTATCGTTGATCATGATGGCGATAAATTGATTGCTATCCTTCCAAAATTAAACGCTGCTTGAGCAGGAAAATTCTTATGACGAAATCTTTTATAAAAAAAATATTCTCTTTTAACAAATCTCAAGAGCAGGAAATGGAACAACAGATTTCTATTCCTGATAAAAGCGATGTAATGGAAAAAAATAAAGACAAAAATGAAAGGACAAAAAATAACCAAATCTCTATAGACACAGAAAAAGAAGAACAAACAAAAAATCGAGAGTCAACACTTACAAAATATGATGAAAAATCTCCATTTCTAGAATCTCATTCTGATAAAATTCCTCTTTCTGGTAAAATTATTGTCACAGACAACGTCCGTGAAAAAAAGAATGAAGAAATTTTATCTGAACTTTCTGTTGAACAAAAAAGGATAGCGTGGTTTGAGCGCCTTAAAAAAAGTCTATCCCTTTCTTCACAACGCCTAAGCGGATCAATTGGCGACCTCTTTGTTAAAAGAAAACTTGATGAAGATACATTGCAAGAGCTCGAAGATATCCTTATCCAAGCTGATCTTGGAGTAGAAACGGCGACACGCATCACAAATACTTTAGCTTCCAGTCGTTACGGAAAAGATCTTTCCCCAGACGATATTCATACTATTGTAGCTAATGAGGTCAAAAAAGTTCTGGAACCTGTTGCAATTCCATTAGAACTTGATCTCAGCTATAAACCTCATGTTATTTTGCTGGTAGGTGTAAATGGAACTGGAAAAACGACAACAATCGGAAAACTTGCAGCAAAATTAACAGCAGGGGGATTAAAAGTTATGCTTGCAGCTGGTGATACTTTCCGAGCCGCAGCTATTGAGCAACTACACATTTGGGGTAAACGTACTGATTCTCCTGTTATTTCGACAAAATTGGGTGCAGATGCCGCTAGCTTAGCCTTTGATGCTTATGAAAAAGCAAAAAAAACAAATAGTGATGTATTAATTATTGATACAGCAGGGCGTTTACAAAATAAATCTGAATTGATGGATGAGTTAGCAAAAATTATTCGTGTTTTAAAGAAACACACACCCCAAGCACCCCATACAATCCTTCAAACGCTTGATGCAACTACCGGACAAAATGCACTCAACCAAGTGGAAATTTTCCGTGAAATTGCTGGTGTTAATGGTTTAGTCATGACAAAGCTGGATGGGACCGCACGAGGAGGAATTCTTGTCGCTATAGCAGCAAAATATAAATTACCCGTTTATTTTATCGGTATAGGAGAAAATATTGAAGACCTTCAACCTTTTTCTGCTTCTGACTTTGCCGAAACTATCGCAGGAAAACATACATGAAACAGCCTTTATCTAACTCTAATTCACAGAATAATTCTGAAAAAAATATGAATAACAATAAGAAACCCCCTCTCTCACCAACCATAAAATTTTTCTTGGAAATGGGGCCGTTAGTCGCCTTTTTTCTGGCTAATTATAAGGGCGAATGGTTGATAAAAAACATTGGATTTTTTCAAAATTTTAGTAAACCTATTTTCCCTGCAACAGCTATTTTTATGATAGCTATTATTATTTCTCTAAGCTTATCATGGATCCTTGCACGACAAGTTCCTATTATGCCCCTTATTTCAGGAATCTTTGTTCTATTCTTTGGATTTTTAACTCTTTGGCTTCATAATGATACTTTCATCAAAATGAAACCAACAATTATTAATAGCTTATTTGCGCTCATCCTCTTTGGTGGTATGTTTTTTAAAAAACCACTTTTACGTTATGCTCTTGATTCTACATTAAAACTTGATGATTTAGGCTGGCAAAAACTTACCTATCGTTGGGCATTCTTTTTCGTTTTTCTTGCCCTTTTGAATGAAATCATTTGGCGCAATTTTAGCGATAATTTTTGGACAAGTTTTAAAGTATTTGGCGTTATGCCCCTAACAATCCTCTTTATGCTTACCCAAATGCCTATCATTCTGAAACATTCAAAAGGACTTTTCACAGAAGAGGACAAATCTGATTCTTAAAAAAATCCACCACTATATATTATTTTATAGATTCATTACCAAACACTGTTCAGGAGAAAAACATGTTGATTGAACAGTTTATTTGTCGAAAAGATAACTTTGGTGTACTCATTCATGATGAAAAAAGTGGCTACACAGCTGCAATTGATGCACCTGAAAGTGAAGCTATTCATAACACCTTAAAACGCCGTAACTGGACACTTCAGACTATTTTTGTAACTCATCATCATCACGACCATGTAGAAGCATTGGAAGAATTAAAACAAGTATACAACGCTATGGTTATCGGACCAGAAGCAGAAAAAGAAAAGATTCATCATCTTGATCAAACACTTCAACCTGATGAAAAACTTCTCTTTGGTTCTCACCCACTTTTAGCTCTTTCAACACCTGGTCACACTTTGGGCGCATTATCTTATTATTTTCCTGAAAAAGGTTTGCTCTTTGCTGGAGATACACTTTTCTCACTTGGTTGTGGACGCCTTTTCGAAGGAACACCTGCTCAAATGCTGAACTCTTTAAAAAAGCTTCGTCAACTTCCCGATAAGACACTTCTTTATTGTGGTCATGAATATACCAAAACTAATGCTCTTTTCGCATTAACACTTGATCCACATAATCAAAAACTTCGTCAAAGAGTGGAAGAAGTTTCTTTGCTACGTGCAAAAAACGCTATGACTTTACCAGTAACTTTAGGGCAAGAAAAAGCCACCAATCCCTTTCTCCGATGGGATGATAGTGTGTTGCGAAGAAACCTCGCAATGGAAAAAGAAACAGATGAAGAAGTCTTTGCTGAAATTCGAAGAAGAAAGGATAACTTTTAAACATGCTTAAGTTCGTATTACGTTTGTTCCTCCTTTTTCTTTTCGTAATACATACTCAACTAACAATGGCAAAAGAAAAGGAAACAGATAAACAATTCGAGTTCCCACATGTTATTGCAAATTACACCTTAACAGAAGATTTGCTTTTAAAAATGGAACAAATTAATAAAGAAGAGTGTGAAAGCTCACCATCAGAATCAAAAGTATCCGATACTGAAAAAGAACCTGATATTGAAATTGAACACGACCACAGTATTAAAGGGTTCGTAGCTTCTATTTCTAATCAACCAAAATTAATGAATATTTTAAGAAAAAATAATATAACACCTAAAGATTTTGCTATAGGAACCATCGCCCTTCAAGCAACATTAACAATGCTTTTAGCTCCTCTTGAACTTCTTAAAAAAGAGGGGATTTCTTTTGATGAAAAAAATACTGTAGTTTCAAACAATTTAGAGTTTGGTAAAAAATATACGTATAGAATACTTGCTATTTTAAAAAGTCGTTGTAAATAGAATTCGTTCTATTTTGAACAGACGATTGACTTCGCAGACGAAAAATTCTTTGCTGGAATTCGAAAAAGAAAGAAAAATCTCAAACAATGTTTTAATTGGCATTGTGTTTTCTTTTTCTTTCCCTTTTTTACATATGTTCAATTAACAATGGCAAACAAAAAGCAAACAGACAATCAATTCATTCTCTTCCTAGCAGCAATCCAAATATCATTGTAAATTATCCTTTAACAGAATATTTCCTCTCAAAAATAGAATAACTAAAACAAATAAATTGAGGATTTACCTCCAAAGCCAGAGGCATCCAATACCGGAAATGATAACAGCATTGAAGGGTTCATTGCTTCTATTTCTACTAGATCAAAACTAACAGATCTTTTAAGAAAATATAATCTCTCACCTAAAGATTATGTTATTGGTCTCATGGCCCTTCAAACAACTTTAGCTGCAATAATAGCCTTTGAAGATAAAAAATTCTCTTCAAAAATACTATACCTTCAGATAATTTTAATTTAAGTCAAAAATATATCGATAGAATTCGTGCTATTTTAGATAATTAATTAGTTTTGCAAACGCCGGCAAATATCATCTAATTGTTCTAGTGAAGAGTAGCGTATTTTTAAATCACCACCTTTTTTGCCATGCCGAATAGTCACTTTCATTCCGATCACGTCTGCAAGTAATTTTTCTAAAGATTTTGTTTCTGTATCTTTCTCAACAGCAGTTCGTTTTTTGACTTTTGGATTTGCCTGTTCATACGCAAGTATTTCTGTTTGGCGCACAGAAAGCCCTTCGCGAATAATTTTTTCAGCTAAATCCTGTGGATTCTCAACAGTGATAAGACAGCGTGCATGACCAGCGGAGAGTTGCCCATCGGTTAAGAATTGTTGTACTTTTGGTGGAAGTTTTAACAAACGAAGCGTGTTAGCAACATGACTGCGACTTTTTCCAATAACTTGCGCTAAATCTGCCTGCGTATATCCATGTTCATTCAGCAAAATTTCATATCCCATTGCTTCTTCGATAGGATTAAGATCAGCACGTTGAACATTTTCAATAATTGCCAATTCCAAAGCCGTTTTATCATCTACATCGCGAACAATAACCGGTAATTTATTTAAATTGGCTCGCTGTGCAGCACGCCAGCGCCGTTCGCCAGCAATTAATTCAAACCGATGAGGATGATCACGTGATGGTCTTACAATAACAGGTTGAACAACACCGTGCTGGCGAATTGATTGTGCTAAATTATCAAGTTCTGAATCGGTAAAATGGCGTCGCGGATTATGTGGATTGCACGAAATAGATTCAAGTGGAACAAATCGTTCAGAAACAGAAGAAACTGTATTGGACTCTGTAAATTTGTCAGTATTTGATGAACGTGTAAGATCGCTGTTTAAACTGATATCCCCAATTAATGCCGCTAATCCACGACCCAGTCTTTTTTTTGATTGATCATCATTCATAATTTTGCTCTTTAAATTTTTAGTTTATTTTTTTAAGCAGCAGCACGTGCTTGTTTTTCACGTTGAATCATTTCTGATGCTAGACGCAAATAAGCTTGGCTCCCAGCACATTTGAGATCATAAAGCAATACAGGTTTTCCAAAAGAGGGCGCTTCTGATACTCTTACATTTCGTGGAATAACAGTGCGATAAACCTTATCTCCCATAAAAGAACGTACATCTTCAACAACTTGATTTGAAAGATTATTACGTCCATCATACATTGTTAGAACAATACCTTGGATTTCTAAAGATGGATTAAGTACGGATCGCACTTGTTTTACTGTTTCAAGTAATTGACTTAAACCTTCAAGTGCTAAAAATTCACACTGCATAGGCACTAAAACAGAATCCGCAGCCCCCATAGCATTAAGTGTTAAAAGATTAAGGGAGGGGGGACAATCAATTAAAATATAATTGAATTTTTTTTCCATTTCCGGATCATCATAGAGTGCTTTACGTAAGCGTTGTATGCGATCTTGTGATGAAGAAATTTCCATTTCCACACCTAAGAGATCAAGTGTAGAGGGAACTATATAAAGATTGGGTACTGCTGTTTTTAAAGCCGCCTGTGTAATTGAAACTCCCGAAACTAAAACATCATAAGAAGACAAAGGACGGTTATTACGATCAATCCCTAAACCTGTACTAGCATTACCTTGTGGATCAACATCCATAATAAGGACATTTTCACCTATAGCCGCTAAAGCTGTTGCAAGATTAATTGCTGTGGTTGTTTTTCCGACTCCACCCTTTTGGTTTGCAATAGCGATAATTCGTGTTTCGCTCATTTTGCTCTACCCTCTATATGATCGAATATGAGAAATTTCCAAAATAACAGAATTTTCATCAACTTTACTTTTATGTTTTAACAGATCAAAGTGCCAATTGGCAGAGGCATTTTTTATTTCTGTAGCGTAATCCCGACCTTTTTGCAAAAGAGCGATTGTTTTTTCTGTTAATAAAGGAAAAATAAGTTGTAGAAGACTATTGAGCGGCGCTAATCCCCGTGCCGTTATAATATCAGATACGGGAATTTTTTGATATACATCTTCAATTCTAGCGTGATAAACCGTTGCTGGAAGATTAAGTTGAGAAATAACTGTTCGCAAAAAAGCAACTTTTTTCCCATTACTTTCAACAAGATTAATATGTCCTACTTTTTTTTCTTTCAAAAAGATAGCAATCACAATTGCAGGAAAACCTCCTCCTGATCCTAAATCACACCAATGTAAAGAATGAGCATACAAAGGAAAAATTTGTGCTGAATCTAGAATATGCCGTGTCCATAGATCTGGTATTGTTGTAGCAGATATCAAATTAATATGTGCATTCCATTGAAGTATTAAAGACTCAAACTGAATTAAATTTTCCATCGTTTCACGTGAAACAGAAGGAACAATATTTAATAATTGTTGATATTTTTTTTCTGTAGAAAAATCCATTAAGCTGTTTTAGCCTTTTCACGTCGTTGACGTTGAATACATGTAATAATAAGCGATAACGCGGCGGGTGTCATGCCATCAATTTTTTGTGCATCAGCAATTGAACGCGGCGACACTTCTTGAATTTTTGATTTAAGTTCATTTGAAAGACCTGAAATTGCCTGAATATCAAGAGAAGAAGGAATTTCTAAACGCTCATCTCTCTGAAGAGAAGCAATATCTTGTGCTTGTTTATCTAAATAAACCGCATATTGTGCCTCAATTTCTAAAGATTCTGCTGTTTTAGAATCAACCGTTTGTAATTGTGGCCAAAAATCTGAAAGACGCTCTAAAGTCATATGAGGATACGCAAGAAAATCATAAGCGGAACGCCGAATTCCATCATGATTAACGTGTAATCCATGAGCAGAAGCTTCATTGGGTGTTAAAAAAAGATTTTGACATATTGATCGTGCTTGATCAAGGCGTTCTTGTTTTTTCTGATAACATTCCCAACGTATTTCACTCACAATACCCCATTTTTGTGCCAAAGGTGTTAAACGCGTATCAGCATTATCAGATCGTAAAGATAAACGAAATTCAGCACGTGATGTAAACATCCTATAAGGTTCACAAACACCACGTGAAACCAAATCATCAACCATAACACCAATATAAGCGGTAGAACGACTTATAAGTATTTCATCTAATTTACCTACTTTACGTGCCGCATTTAACCCAGCTAAAAGTCCTTGTGCTGCTGCTTCCTCATATCCTGTTGTACCATTAATTTGGCCTGCTAAAAACAAACCCGGTAAAGAACGTAATTCTAAGCTTCTCGTTAATTGTTGTGGATTAACAAAATCATATTCAATAGCATAACCAGGTTGCAAAACTACAGCATTTTCCAACCCTTCAATGGTTTTCAATAGAGAAATTTGTACATCTTCAGGAAGAGAAGTAGAAAGACCATTTGGATAAACAGTATCATCATTTAATCCTTCTGGTTCTAGAAAGATCTGATGTCCATCACGTTCTCCAAATTTCACAATTTTATCTTCAACAGAAGGACAATAACGTGGTCCTAACCCTTCAATATTTCCAGAATATAAAGCAGAACGATAAATATTCTCGCGAATAATTTGATGTGTTCTCTCATTTGTACGTGTTATTGCACATTCAATTTGTGGTTGTTCAATTTTCTCTGTTAAAAGAGAAAAGGGAATGGGATTTTCATCTGCTTGTTGTTTTGGAAGATGATCCCAAGAAATTGTTTTTTTACTCAAACGGGCAGGGGTTCCTGTTTTTAATCGACCAAATTTTATATGATAATTTTTTAAACGTTTAGCAAGTTGCACACTTGACTGATCTCCCATACGTCCAGCAGCCCATGTTTTATCACCAATATGAATAAAGCCATTTAAAAATGTCCCTGTTGTTAAAACAACAGCACCAGATAAAATTGTTCCTTGTTTTTTTAAAATAACACCTGATACACAATTATCTTTAACGATCAGATCAATAACTTCATCCTCAATAAGAGTAAGATTTTCTTGTTCTTTTAATAATTTTTGAATTGCTTTTTTATAAAGTTGTCGATCCGCTTGCGTCCGTGGTCCTCTTACTGCCGGTCCTTTACGTCTATTAAGTAGTCTAAACTGAATTCCAGCAGCATCTGCTGCTCTTCCCATGAGACCATCTAAAGCATCTATTTCACGAACTAGATGCCCTTTTCCAAGTCCACCAATAGCAGGATTACACGACATTGTTCCCAGTGCTGATATTTTATGTGTAACAAGCGCTGTTTTGGCTCCTACACGCGCTGAAGCTGAAGCCGCTTCACAGCCAGCATGACCACCACCAACAATAACAACATCATATGATTGCATTTAATTCATTCCGTAGAAAATATTCTAAGGTTTCACGTGAAACAGTATATAAATTACATAATCTTTATAATCTGTCTATGAAATAATCAATGTTTCACGTGAATCATTATTTACCAACACAAAACTCTGAAAAAATAATATCAAGCAAATCTTCAACATCAATATCTCCTGTAATTTTTCCAATAAAATCACTTGCACAACGGAGATGTTCTGCACGTAAACTGAGATCAAGAGAATGATAATTAAGAGAATATTCAATCTCTTTAACAGCCTCCTTTAATAATTGAAGTTGTCTTTTACGCGCCGGAACAATATTTCCAATTTCAGAAGCACGATGATGACAAAATGATTCAAGTTCTTTGATAAAATAATCAAAATTTAAACCAGTTAATGCGGAAAATTGTATAGACCAATGCTGATCATTTTTTTCATAAAGATCAAGCTTATTGCCAACACACCATATTTCAGCCGATGTTTCTGGTAAATCAACTTTCTCAGGATTTCCTATATCATAAACCAAAATAACTAAATCAGCTTCCCTAACATGCTGTTTAGCAACTTCTATTCCCATTTTTTCTATTTTATTTTCTGTTTTTCTAAAACCAGCAGTATCCGTTAAAAAAATAGGTAAACCACCAAGAATAATTCTCATTTCTAAAGCATCACGGGTTGTTCCTGCTTCTTCCGTTACAATAGCAACAGATCTTCCTGAAAGACGATTCATAATGCTTGATTTTCCAGAATTTGGAGCACCAGCAATAACAATTTTTAATCCATCACGTAAAATACTCGCACGCTCTCCTTCAATAATATATTCACGAATAGAAGTACAAAGATCCTCAACATCTTTCCAAACTTTATCAGATATTGCGTTGGGAATATCTGCTTCATCAACAAAATCAAGTTCTGCCTCAATAAAAGCACGCGCCTTCATAAGCTTATGACGCCAATCACGATAAAGCGTCGTTAAATGTCCACTTGTACCCATAACAGCTAAACGCCGTTGGCTTTCCGTTTCTGCTTCTATTAAATCAGCAAGACCTTCTGCTTGAACAAGATCTAATTTTCCTTCCATAAAAGCACGACGTGAAAATTCACCTGCTTCTGCAATACGGCATCCAGAAAATGTTGACAATTCATCGAGAAAACGACTAACAACGGCTTTTCCTCCATGTAAATGGAATTCTGCACAATCTTCCCCCGTAAAACTATGAGGAGCAGGAAAAAAAACAGTTAAACCAGAATCTAAAAAGCTCCCATCACGAGCAGTAAGATTTCCATAATGCATAAAACGTGCTTTAGGTAAACGACCACAAAGCGTTTTAACTATATCCACAACATGAGGACCAGAAAGCCTAATGACTGCAACCCCTGAAGGTAACAATCCACTCGAAACAGCAAAGATTGTATCCACAGGTTTTATCCTAATAAAAACTTTAATGACTCTACGTATTCATTGAATCAAAAAATTCACTATTGTTTTTTGTTTGCTTTAATTTATCAATCAAAAATTCAATTGCATCTGTTACATTCATAGATGCTAAAATACGACGAAGAACAAAAATTTTGTGTAAATCTTGTCGTTCTACCAAAAGTTCTTCCTTACGCGTTCCTGACTTTAAAATATCCATAGCAGGGAAAATACGCTTATCAGCAACTTTTCTATCAAGAACAATTTCAGAATTACCTGTTCCTTTAAATTCTTCAAAAATAACCTCATCCATACGACTTCCTGTATCAATCAAAGCCGTTGCAATAATGGTTAAAGATCCACCTTCTTCAATATTACGTGCTGCACCAAAAAAACGTTTTGGACGCTGGAGAGCATTTGCATCCACACCACCTGTTAAAACTTTCCCCGAAGAAGGAACAACTGTATTATATGCACGTCCAAGACGTGTAATAGAATCAAGAAGAATAACAACATCGCGTCCATATTCAACGAGGCGTTTGGCTTTTTCAATGACCATTTCTGCTACTTGTACGTGACGTATTGCAGGTTCATCAAAAGTAGAAGAAACCACTTCTCCTTTTACTGAACGCTGCATATCTGTAACTTCTTCTGGTCGTTCATCAATTAAAAGAACAATGAGATAACATTCAGGATGATTAGTGGTAATAGAATGAGCAATATTTTGAAGTAAAACTGTTTTTCCTGTCCGAGGAGGAGCAACAATTAACCCTCTTTGTCCTTTTCCCAATGGAGATATCAAATCAATCACGCGTGATGACATATCTTTCTCTGTAGGATCTTGTATTTCCATTTGGAAACGCTCATTTGAATAAAGAGGAGTAAGATTATCAAAGTGAATTTTATAACGAATCTTTTCAGTTTTTTCAAAATTAATTGTATTAATTTTAAGGAGAGCAAAATAACGTTCTCCCTCTTTTGGACTACGTATAGGACCTTCAATGGTATCGCCTGTTTTTAAAGAAAATGACTGTATTTGTGCTGGTGAAAGATAAATATCATCGGGACCAGGAAGATAATTAGCGTCAGCAGATCTCAAAAAACCAAATCCGTCTTGTAAAACTTCAACAACACCCTCTCCTATAATTTCTACATCTTGTAGAGCAAGTTTTTTCAAGATAGCAAACATTAATTCTTGTTTGCGCATAAGAGAGGCATTCTCAACTTCTAATGTTTCAGCAAAAGAAACAAGTTCAACGGGATTTTTGCTTTTAAGTTCTTGTAGTTTCATTTTTTGCATGAAATATGCTCTTTGTAATTAAGGAGAAGATTATCTTAAATAATTTATGGAAATTTATGAACGAAATATTCTTAAGAAGAAAAATATTTTACACTCAATTTTTTTAATCTGCAAGTACCATTTATATGAAATTTATCCCTGTAATATTAAGTAATTATATGAAAAAATTGAAAAAATATAAATAGTGTTTAATTTATTTTATAACAAAAATATGAGTTAGAGTTATAGCATTAATTAAATGCTATTCAAAAGTATTTTTTACAGAAATTTATATTAATAAATTTATATTAAAGACGGGATTCTTCTTATTTATAACTGTGTTTAGTGTGGATTATTATTTATCCCCAATTTTATCCACAAAAGGGACTAAAAAAAAGAATAAAAATAACACTATCTTAAAGATATTATCCCCTCTTTTTTATAAGAGGTATAAAATTATCACAAGCATTTAATTTGTGTATAAAAACGAAGAATTTTTCCTAAATTTTAGTTTTATAAAAAACGGTAAGGATATATACACATATCTTAACAAGGAGTTAAAATTTCTGTGACAAAAGAAAAAAAAATCTTTCATTTACACATGCTTTCTGATGCAACGGGAGAAACGTTAATCTCTGTTGGGAGAGCTGTAGCATCGCAGTATACAATGAGTCAGGTAACAGAGCATATCTATCCTATGATTCGTAATGAAATACAGTTACAAAAAGCTCTTGATGAAATACAACAAGAGCCAGGTATTGTTCTCTACACAATGATTGATGAAGAATTTAAACTTCTCCTTCAAAAAAAGTGTAAAAAAATAAAAGTTCCCTGTATTGATATATTGCATCCTGTTTTAAATGCTTTTCAGTCTTACCTTGGAATGCCAACACATTTACGTGCGAGCGCACAACATGATCTTAATGCAGATTATTTTCGCCGTATTGAAGCACTGGATTTTACAATAGAGCATGATGATGGACAGTCTTCCAGTAGCTTATCCGAAGCAGATGTGATCCTTGTTGGAATTTCAAGAACCTCTAAAACGCCAACAAGTATCTATTTAGCAAATCGCGGAATAAAAACGGCTAATGTTCCTCTTATTCCTAATATTGATTTGCCAGAATCCCTTTTAGAGGCAAAAAATTCTTTAATTATTGGTTTAATTGCTTCAGCTGAAAGAATCTCACATATTCGTCAAAATCGAGATTTGGGAGAAGGTTTTGCTCTTGATAGTTATACAAATCGTATCAACATAGCTGAAGAATTAATCTATGCAAAACGCATTTGCGAACGTTTTGGTTGGCCTATTATTGATGTCACAAGACGCTCTATTGAAGAAACTGCTGCTGCAATATTTGAACTTTTATCACGATTTCGTGAAGGAAAATGAGAGAAAATTCTCATGAACGCAGATACGTTAATATTAGCATCTCTTAGTTTTTATCGTGCAAAATTATTAAAAAAAGCAGGTTTAAATTTTTTCATTGAAGGAGCTTCTTTTGATGAAAGAGAAGTAGAAAAAAAAGCAAAAGAAAAAACATCTAAAGAACTCAGCTGTTTTCTTGCGAGTGCAAAAGCAAAAAATGTTTCAGATCGTTTTCCTGATGCTTTCGTTATTGGTTGTGATCAAGTGCTTGATTTGGAAGGTAAAGTTTTTCACAAAGCAACAAATATTAAGGAAGCACATCAACGTTTATGTGAGTTATCAGGAAAAACCCATTCTCTTCATAGTGCGGTAGCTTTATTTAAAAATGGTCAAAAAATTTGGGTTGAAGCTTTTAGTGCACATATGTCCGTCCGTTTGCTCTCGTCAGAATTTATTGAACATTATTTAGCACGCGTAGGAAAAGATGTTCTAAACAGCGTGGGAGTATATCAAATTGAAGGGGAAGGGATTCATCTCTTTGAAAAAATTGAAGGAGATTTTTTTACCATTGTTGGTTTACCTTTGCTGCCTCTACTCATAAAACTGCGTCATTTAGGAATTATTGATGGTTGACTTAACAATAAAAAAAATAAATTATCCGCGTGCTTTTGTTGTTGGTTCTCCAATTCATCATTCAAAATCGCCTAAAATTCACAATTTTTGGCTTAAACAATATGGTTTACAAGGAGAATATCTTGCACAAGAAGTAACATCTGAAAAATTCAGTCATTTTATTGCATCTTTACAAAAAATAGGTTTTTGTGGAGGAAATGTTACTTTGCCTTATAAACAGGAAGCTTTTCGTTTAGCAGATTATAAAGATGAGAGAGCAACAATGATTGGTGCTGTTAATACACTTTGGTATGAAGGAGATAAGCTTTGTGCCACGAATAGCGATGCCTATGGTTTTAGCGCTAATCTTGATGATTTTGCATCTGATTGGGGAGGAGAAACAGCTCTTGTTTTTGGAGCAGGTGGTGCCGCACGCGCTATCATATATGCCTTAAAAAAACGCGGATTTGAACAGATTTATTTGATTAACCGTACAAAACAACGCGCTGATAATTTAGCTCAGCATTTTGGAAAATCCATTAAAGTTTACGATTGGCATAAAATCCATGAAATACTTCATCAAGCTGATTTGATTGTTAATACAACCTCTATTGGCATAAAAAATCCAGAAGAAAAAAGTGATTCTTTTTTTTGCGATTTTCATAAAGCAAAAAAAACGGCGTTAGTAACAGATATTATTTATACACCATTAATAACTCCTTTTTTACAACAGGCAAAAGCTTGTGATCTCAAGACGGTTGATGGACTTGGGATGCTTCTACATCAGGCTGTTATAGGGTTTGAACAGTGGTTTGGAATAAGACCACAGGTAACAAAAACATTACGGACAGCTATTTTAGAGGATATGAGTGAAAAGAAAGAATGAAGATCATAGGATTAACGGGATCAATTGCTATGGGAAAATCAACAGTTGCTGATTTTTTCAAGCAAGCGGGTATATCTGTTTTTAGTGCTGATGAAGCAGTACAACGGCTTTATAAAAGTGAGCCAGTTTTGTCATTCATAGAGAGTATTTTTCCTGGTGTTGTTGAAAAAGGTGAAGTTAACCGTTTGAAACTTTCTGAAATTTTGATTGATGATAAGGAAAAATTACAAACATTAGAAAAAATAATTCATCCTTTGGTGCAAGAAAAAGAAAGGGAATTTATTGATACAGCGCGTAAACAAGGGAAAAAATTAGTTATTCTTGATATTCCACTTCTGTTTGAAAAAAATGGTGAAAGTCGTGTGGATAGCGTTATTGTTGTTTCTGCTCCACCAGAAATACAAAAAGAACGTGTAATGATTCGCCAAGGTATGAATGAGAAAAAATTTGCCTTTATCAATGCTCGACAAATGCCGGATGAAAAAAAACGAGAACGTGCTGATTTTATTATTTATACAGGGAAAGATTTAGAGAATACACGTCAACAGGTTTTTGATGTGATAAAAAAACTAAAGAATTGAAGTCATGCGGGAAATTATTTTTGATACAGAAACAACAGGTTTAGATAAAGAAAAAGATCGCATAATCGAAATTGGTTGTGTAGAAATGGTTGATCGTTATCTTACGGGGCGACAATTTCATGTTTATTTAAACCCTGAAGGCGTTATTATTCCTGATGAAGTTGTAGCAATTCACGGATTAACCAATGAACGCCTAAAAAACGAGAAAAGTTTTAGTGATATTGTTGATGAATTTCTGGAATTTATCAAAGGTGCGACAATGATTGCGCATAATGCGAGTTTTGATATTGGTTTTATTAACGCAGAATTAAAACGCGTCAACAAACCGCTTATCAGTGTTGATAATATTCTTGATACATTGGCTATGGCACGGCGTAAATTCCCTATGGGTCCTAATTCTCTTGATATTTTATGCAAACGTTTTGGAATTGATAACAGCCATCGTGTTCTTCATGGTGCTTTGCTTGATGCAGAGATTTTAGCCGATGTTTATATTGAACTGATCGGTGGAAAGCAAGGTGTATTGGGTTTTGATAACAGAAGGGGACTTGAACATATCCAGAATGATAAAGATACATCTTATGCAGTTAAAATTCGCCCACAGGCTTTACCTTCAAGATTGAGTCCGCAAGAAAAAAGGTTGCACGCTGATTTTATCAACAAGATAGGTGAAAAAGCTCTGTGGAATAACTTTAAAATTCATGAATAACATCATTTTTTCTCTAAAAAAATCACTATTTAAATTAAAGAATATGGATGTCAAAAAAATGGTCGTTGTGGGGAGGGGAACACCACAACGACCCTGTCGCTACATCGTACCTCAGCTATCATAGGAGGAGCAAAATGAAAGCTATTAATCCTGTAACAGCAAAGAAAAGCTCTAGGTACTTAATATAAAGTGCAACGACTTCATGTGTTATGAAAAGAAAAAATGGCTTTTTAGAGGCAAAATGAAAAAATAAAAATAAAAGTGAAAAAAAATATATACAGGTAATTTGTTTTTTAGCTGAAATGGAGAAATAGAATTGTCATGAAAGCAACAGATCATCTTTTTTTGGTTGACGGATCAGGCTATGTTTTTCGTGCTTATTATGCTTTGCCGCCTTTAAAACGTAAAAAGGATGGACTTCCTGTAGGAGCAGTAGCTGGTTTTTGCAATATGTTATGGAAATTACTTTGTGATGCTCGTAATACAGCTACTGGTATTGTTCCAACACATTTTGCTGTTATTTTTGATTATTCATCTGATACTTTTCGGAAACAAATTTATCCTGAATATAAAGCGAATCGCGCTGAACCTCCTGAAGATCTAATTCCTCAATTTGCGCTAATACGCCAAGCAACGAAGGCTTTTAATTTGCCTTGTATTGAAAAGGAAGGCTTTGAAGCGGATGATTTGATTGCTACCTATGCAAAATTGGCAACAAAGGTTGGGGCAAAAACAACCATTATTTCTTCTGATAAGGATCTTATGCAACTCGTAAATACGCATGTATCTTTGTATGATGGAATGAAAGACAAACATATAGGTATCTCAGAAGTTGTAGAAAAATGGGGTGTTGCGCCTGAAAAAATGATTGATTTACAAGCATTAATTGGAGATTCAACAGATAATGTACCAGGTATTCCAGGTATTGGTCCCAAAACTGCAGCTCAGTTGTTAGATCAGTTTGATTCTCTTGATCTTTTATTGCAAAACGTAACAGAAATTAAACAAACAAAACGACGCGAAAACATTCAAGCTTATAGAGAACAAGTTAAAATTTCTCGTGAACTTGTTAGGCTTAAAACAGATGTTCCTATAGATAATGATTTAGATGATTTTGTTTTGGAGCCACAAGATGGTCCACGTTTAATTGCTTTTTTGAAAGCGATGGAATTTTCAACATTAACGCGTCGCGTGGCAGAGGCAACGTCATGCGATGCAGCTGTTATTGATGCCCTTGATATAGATGTTGAATGGGAAAAACTGAGCCACAGGCATGATTCTGATATCAATAATACTGAGCGCGCATCTCTTCATAATTTTTCTGAAAATTCTCCACAAGTTTTTGCACAAAAACGTAAAGATCAAGCGCTGACTCAAAAAATTACAAGAGATGCTTATACAACAATTCTTGATGAGGAAATTTTAAAAGATTGGTTATCACAAACACAAGAGCAGGGTTTTTTCGCTTTTAATACTGAAACAACATCTCTTGATCCGATGCAAGCAAAGCTTGTTGGTTTTTCACTCGCATTACAGCCAGAAAAAGCAGCTTATATACCTCTTGAACATTTTGATGAAGGAGAAGAGGACCTTTTGAGGGGCGGGCGCATTGCCTCGCAGATTGAGACCCGAAAAGCTTTAGCACTTTTAAAACCGATATTAGAAGATTCATCGGTGTTAAAAATTGGCCAGAATATAAAATATGATTGGTTGGTGATGAAGCAATACGACATTATGATAAGCTCTTTTGATGATACCATGCTTTTATCATATGCTTTTGATGCTGGAACATTAACCCATAATATGGATGATTTATCTGAACGTTGGCTTGAGCATAAACCAATTTCCTATAAAGATTTAACGCATAACGGAAAAAAAATTACTTCTTTTGCACAAGTAGATTTAAAACAAGCAACCCTTTATGCGGCGGAACATGCTGATATAACGCTACGCCTTTGGCAAGTATTAAAACCGCAACTTGTTGCTCGTGGAATGACAAAAATTTATGAGCGTCTTGATCGACCCCTTGTAGAAGTTCTTGCAAAAATGGAAGAACGTGGGATTCTTATTGATCGGCAGATTTTATTGCGTCTTTCAGGAGAATTGGCACAAGCTGCTTTGATTTTAGAAGAGGAAATTTACAAACAAGCTGATGAAAAGTTTAATCTTTCTTCGCCAAAGCAATTAGGGGATATCCTTTTTGGCAAAATGGGATTACCTGGAGGCGCTAAAACTAAGGGTGGACAATGGTCAACTTCTGCACAGACCTTAGAAGAGTTGGCTGCTGAAGGTCATGTTTTGCCGCGTAAAATTATTGAGTGGCGTCAACTTGCAAAGCTAAAATCTACCTATACAGATGCCTTGCCTTCTTATATTTTTTCAAAAACAGGGCGAGTTCACACGAATTATTCTTTGGCAATAACATCAACAGGGCGGTTATCATCATCAGAGCCAAATTTGCAAAATATTCCAGTGCGGACTGCTGAAGGGCGTAAAATTCGAACAGCTTTTATTGCTCCCAAAGGACATGTGTTACTTTCTGCTGATTATAGTCAGATTGAATTGCGCATTCTTGCACATATTGCGGATATAAAAGCATTAAAAGAAGCTTTTGCTAAAGGGCATGATATTCACGCTATAACGGCATCACAAATGTTTGGCGTTGCGATAGAAGGAATGCATTCAGATATACGACGGCGTGCAAAAGCGATTAATTTTGGTATTATTTATGGTATTTCAGCTTTTGGATTAGCCAATCAATTGGGAATTTCACGCCAAGAAGCGGGTCGTTATATTCAACTGTATTTTGAAAGATTTCCAGGAATTAAAGATTATATGGAGAAGACTAAAATCTTTGCACGTGAAAATGGTTATGTAGAAACAATTTTTGGACGTCGTATCCATTATCCAGAAATAAAAGCAAAGAATGTAAAAATTCGTTCTCTTAATGAGCGAGCAGCTATCAATGCTCCAATTCAAGGTTCTGCAGCTGATATTATTCGCCGCGCTATGATACATATGGAAGATGCTTTAAAAGAAGAAAAACTATCAGCAAAAATGTTGCTGCAAGTGCATGATGAACTGATTTTTGAAGTAACAGAAGAAGAAAGTAAAAGAACCATGGCTGTTGTTAAAAATGTTATGGAAAATGCTACAATGCCGGTTTTATCTTTATCTGTACCGCTTGAAGTAAAAGTCATGACGGCTCAAAATTGGGATGAAGCACATTAATTTTTTTATTTATTTTTAAGAATGTTGATTGCGTTGGAAAGATTAAGATAGGCTTTGATAGGCAAATGATCTGAAGCAATGCGTGCAAGCGGTGAATGATGATTTTCAATACTTGTTACCAATTGGTGTGGAAAAGAAAAAACTCTATCAAGGGCTAAAAAAGGAAAGCGAGAGGGAAAACTTGGTACAACTTCAAAAGTGCTATCAAAATAGGGGAAAAAATGATTTAAAGATGAGCCTTTTCCCATCCGCCATTCATTAAAATCTCCTATGAGGAGTGTAGGCATAAGGGAGCGTTTTTGGAAAATTTCAAGGAGCATTTTTGTTTGTTGTTTACGAGAGTAACGTAATAAGCCAAAATGAGCCGCAATAATACGAATAGGGCCTGCTGCCATTTCCAACTCTACAATTACAGCCCCACGTGGTTCAATACCAGGAAGAGTGACTTGTAAAGTATCACGTACATATCCCTTTCGCAAAAAGAGAGCATTCCCATGCCAACCATGTCCATGAGGTGACATAGTATTAAGAGGTACAGGAATCAAACCGGTTTCAGCTTTTAATAGCTGAAGATTAATCAAACCGATGCGTTCTCCAAAACGTCTATCTGCTTCTTGAAGAGCAAGGATATCAACTTGTAATTCAGTAATAACACGGACAATTCTTGTAGGATTAAAAATTTTATCAACACCTACACATTTATGCACATTATAGGAAGCAACGGTCAGATCATAATTACTATTTTTATTGATGATGTTTGATTGATGATGAGAACGGCTGTGAATTGCATTTAAAAAGGAGCTATGGAGTTTTTGTTGGATAAAACCGGTAAACCAAGGAAATTTTTGCTTATAGGGTATTTTTGTCATTTTGCGAAAAGAATAATCCCTAAGAAACAAAGGGTAAAGACTTACACTAAAAACAAAAGAACCTTGTCTCTTTTAGAAACAAGGTTCTTTAATTAAGTTATGATTTTTGCAATCAATCACGGTTTGAGCCAAGAAATTGTAGCAAGAAGACAAACATATTGATGAAATCAAGATAAAGATTCAACGCGCCCATAATAACTTTACGTCCTCTGGTGTCGCTTTCATCTCCTTCATAATACATCAACTTAATGCTTTGGGTATCGTAGGCTGTCAAACCAGCAAAGATAAAAACACCAATTACAGAGATAGCAAATTGCAAAGCGCTTGATCCAAGAAAAATGTTCACAATCATGGAAAGAAACAAGCCGATCAATCCGATGAATAGGAATGAACCGATTGCTGTGAGATCACGCTTTGTTGTGTATCCATAAAGTGAAAGAGCTCCAAAAGTTGCGGCGGAAATGACAAAGGTTTGCACAACACTTTCTGTCGTATAGCGCAAAACGATTGAAGACAGTGAAAGACCAACCAGAGCAGCATAACCAAAAAAGAGGCTACGAGCAGCGTTTGTACTCAATGTATTAATTTTAAAACTGAGGAATAAAACTGCTATGAGTGGTGCAAACATAACAATGTAAGAGAATGGCGATGTATAAAATGTTACTCCAAATGATGTTAGATAAACACTGCTATTGATCTGAGCTGCTGCTTGGCCCATATCCGTTGTCGTTGCTAATGATACAATTGCATAAGCGGCAGCAGCTGTAATAAGCAAACCAATGGCCATTGTATTGTAGACACCCAACATATAGTCGCGTAATCCCTGATCAATTGATGCATCGGCATGAGAAGCAGGTGCCGAACGTAAATCTTTAAAATTAGCCATAATATAAAATCCTTTAGCATATGTTCCGTCAGGTACAGGGCTTTAAAAGTATCTCTGTCATTATACAGATAAGCTTGGCATAAGCCTTAATTTGGCAAATACAAAAAACCCTTAAGAATCACTGACAGAATTCCAGTATACCT
>NZ_JBHIMK010000005.1:0-9662 GCF_042194085.1 Bartonella sp. MU70NMGDW | reverse complement strand
AGATAAGCTTGGCATAAGCCTTAATTTGGCAAATACAAAAAACCCTTAAGAATCACTGACAGAATTCCAGTATACCTACTCTTATTATGGCGATTTATTTAAAAATTACAAGAGATTTATATAAGCAAGGAACCTTACAAATTGGTAAGGAAATGGTTCATTTTAATAAAAAATGTTTCCATTTTTCGCCATATTTTTACAAGATAATAAAGACTACACTCAAAAATTTTTATTATTCACAGAAACTATGTAATACAATCCTTTATAAAATATCCACTATTTTTGCGTTTATGAGAAGAGCGGCAACTATCATAACGCTATTTTTCAATCTTCAATATTGCACCTGTTTTGCACGGTTAGAAGAGCTATTGAATTGGATTTATATAACATATTGAGATATAATGATAAACTGTCTTTTTGTATGCTAGATAATATTCCGAATATCGTAAGATTCTCTGGTTGCAAATCTGTTTATATTATATCAATCAAGATTATTGACTTGCTTGTGTCTTGCAAGAGATATGGTTTTAATAAATTCAGCATGAACAGATTTCAAATAAAAGAGATTTAGGCTATTAAGGGCTTTTATTCAATATGAAAAACGGTAATTTATATTTATAATCAATAGGTTGATTTAAGAAGACACCATTGAAGATAGTTGAAAAAATGTTTTTTATTAAACAATATATAAACCAAAAAAGGAGAGTTTTTTAACGAAGCGCTTAAGAAGGGCTCTGTAAAAAACAATACCTGTAAAAACTAAAAACATATGAAAAGCAAATGTTCTAAGCAAATAATAGAACTTTAAATGCTGTAAAATATTTTCTCTCTGAATTTGATAGAGGACATGTGGATAAAAAATATTGATTTCTATTTGAGTTCATTTCTTTTGCATTGACCAAGTGTAGAAGTGTAAAGTTGAAAAATAAGATTTTATAATCTTATGAAAAGAAACACGAAAAACAATTAGCTGCAAGAATTATCCAAGAAAAATCAATTTATAATCAGGCTTATGATGGTCAATGATCTCTGTTTTCTAAGACAATGAGCATATCAATGAGAAGATGTATTGTTAGAATGATTTTTTGCTTTCATCCAAGCGCGCAATTCTTCAATAAGGATGGCAATAACACCGAGAGTGATAAAACTATCTGCAAGGTTGAAAATAGCAAAATAAAAAATATCATCAATATGAAAGAGTATATAATCAGTGACATGATGAAAGCGAATACGATCAATGAGATTGCCAATTGCTCCCCCAATAATAAGGATAAGGCCAAAGCGCATTAAAGACTTATTATATTCAGTATTTTTCCATAGCCATAGAAGGAAGATAATCACAATGATTGTGATGGCGATGATTACCCAGTGAGAAAAGGAAGAAAAAAACGAAAATGCAATGCCAGAATTACGCACATGATAAAGGGAAAGAAAAGGAATAAGCGAAATTTCTGTTCCTAAAGGCATATTGTGCATAATCCAGTATTTGACAGCTTGATCAAGTAGTACTGTAAAAGCCAAACCCAAGAGAAGAAAAGGGAGTGATTTAGGCGTCATATTTTTCCTCACATGGTTCCAGTATTAAATAGGGGCGACGGATTTCATAAAGCATAACAGCTGTTGCTACAGCTAGATTAAGCGAGTCTGCGCGTCCGCTTTGTGGAATACGCGCAAGTTTATCACACCGATTTGTAAGAAGATCTGATAATCCCTGTTTTTCATTCCCCATTAAAAGGATAATAGGGCCATTTTTGAAATCAAGTGTGCGATAATCCAGAGATCCTTTGAGATGTGTTCCAACGATCATACCTTTAAAGTGAGCAGACCAGTTTAAAAAGGCGCTTTCATCAAGACGATAAAGTGGCACAGAGAAAATAGATCCCATGGTTGCACGGACCGTTTCAGGCGAGAAAGGGTCTGTTGTTTCGCCAATTAAAATAACACCTTTAGCACCTACAGCATCAGCAGTTCGAATAATGGTACCAAGATTTCCAGGATCACGTACACGATCAAGCGCGATGTAAACATCTTTAATCTGTCCTTTTATCATTTCAAGAGAGTGCCATTTTTGCTTGAAAATACCAATAACTGTTTGTGGATTATCGCGTCGGGTAAGAGATTCCATAACCTTTTGTGAGGCTTTAATAACAAAACCACCGTTGGCTACAGCATGTGCGGCAGTATTTTCGATAGCAGCATTACCGATTTTACTTTTAGAAAAAATAAGCGTCTGTATTGTCCAGCCGAGATTGAGAGCATCAATGACCAATTTCAATCCTTCTGCCATGAAAAGACCTTCTCTATTACGGTTTTTCTTTTGGCTAAGTGCTTTAAGATCTTTTATGATGGGGTTGCTAAGAGAGGTAATTTCTTTCACTCTACCAGTTTTGGGTCTACACATATTCAAGCAATCCAACGGCTAAAAAGAGAAGTAGAAAGAGCACGTCCTGCAACTTCTTCACGCAAAATGAGTTCTCCTGATTCGACTGTACCACCAAGATTTACAAATGCATCACGCATTAAAGCATGAAGTGCAAAGAAGGAAGCACGAATAGAATAAGCTGTAAGGACAACAGAGAGCGGTTTATCAGAGAGAAGTTTACGACAATTTGTGATCATAGCGGGTAAATGATCAAACAGTTGCCAAATTTCACCATGGGGTCCACGCCCATAAGCAGGGGGATCAAGAAGAATCATATCATAGCTTTTCTTACGACGCAGTTCACGCTCGACAAATTTCATAGCATCATCGCAAATCCAGCGAATAGAATGATCTGGTAATCCTGCTTTTTCTTGATTAGCTTTTGCCCACGCAATGGCTTTTTTAGAAGCATCAACATGGGTAACATTCGCACCCGCTCGTGCCCCAATCAAAGAGGCAATACCTGTATAGCCAAAAAGATTCAACAATTTTATAGGACGTTCGGCTTTAACAATTTGTTTTTCCATAGAGCGCCAATGGGCATCTTGTTCAGGAAAAACCCCCACATGACGAAAGGAAGTAAAACGGCCTAGAAAAGGCAATCCATTCCAAGAAAGAGTCCATGTTTCATCAAGTGGCTTTTTAGGAAAATGCCAACGACCAACCCCTTCTTCATCACGGTTTCCTGTGAAAATAGCATCAACATCAGCCCATTGTTTTTGTGGTAAAGCGGGTTTCCATAGTGCTTGACCTTCTGGTCGAATAATGCGGTAAGCTCCATAACGTTCTAATTTTTGTCCATGACCAGAATCAATGAGAGCATAGTTTTCACTTACACCTGTTTCTAAAATAAGGGGCAACTTTTCCTGCGGATATCTATTGTTATGGGAGGAGGATTGAAAGCATTGTGCGGGCATGTTTTGTATCACGGTATATGAGGTATGAAAATATATTATAAAGTTCTTAAGTGTTTCGTAAAAGTGCAAAAGAGCTAAAGCCAATTAAAATATGTATAAAAAAGAAAAGAGCACCTTTAACTCTGTACTGAATATAAAATACAGAGAGAAGAGAAAAGATTTAATTAAAATACCATTACACCAGATTTGTGATAGACGTTTTCAATTTCTCTATCTCTGCTTTACTTTTTTTGAGAGCTTTTTTGTATTTGTGATAGGAAAACCAACTGATCAGATTCCCTAATAAAATACCAAAACCAAAGAAAATAAAGAGCCATATAAAGAGGGGAGCATGATAAGTAAAACTTTCAGAATCTGCTCGAAAAGGATCAAGGGTTAACGGAACCATTTGACGATTAGCAACGATAAAAACAATCAAAAAAGCTGCGAGAATCACACCGATACTTGTTAGAAGAATACGTTTAATTATCATAAGTTTCTCACTGATTAAGACGGTCGCGTAAATCCTTGCCAGTTTTAAAAAAAGGAATCCACTTTTCTTCAACAGAAACAGCTTCACCTGTTCGTGGATTACGTCCATTACGGGCTGAACGGCTTTTTACAGAAAAAGCTCCAAATCCACGAAGTTCAACACGATTGCCATTTGCAAGTGCTGTTGAAATTTCCTCAAAAATAGCGTTTACAATATTCTCCACATCCCGTTGAAAAAGATGCGGGTTATGACGAGCGATAATTTGCACAAGCTCTGATTTTACCACAATAGCCTCACTTTCACACAAAAATTTTTTTGTAATTGTGCACTTCATACATATTACAATATATAAACGGATAAAAGCAAAATAAAACGAAGAAAAAACAAATTGCAAGAAACAAAATTTGAAAATACCTTCTATAAAGGTTATACAGATTAAAAATGCGGAGTATTTAAGAGATTAGGAGAGTATGTCCGTACACAATCATTATGAAGCCTTTTCGACGCAATCATCTTTCGGAGATGTTTTTAAAAAAGCATCCCGTCATTCGCGTCGCGTTAGCATATTAAAATTTTTTTTACCTCTCTTAGCGTTGATTTCAGCGCTGGTTTTTTGTTGGTTTACGTTTTTCTTGGTTCCCGTTACTTCTGATTCTATGCCTTTGAATAATGAAGAAAGTGGCGTGGTGAATTTGACGATGCTCAATCCAAAGTTAGAAGGGTATACGCGTGCTCATGAACCTTATTGGCTTAAAGCAGAAAAGGCATTTCAAGATCATACACACTCTGGAATGATTGGATTACAAAACATTACAGCTAAAGCATTTATGGGTCAACAAAGACAGGTTTTTCTTGCAGCACAAGGGGGGGTTTACGATAATATTAATGGTTTTTTACAGTTGGACAAGCCATTCACCATTACGACGAATGATGGGATGATGGCACAATTTATGTCAGCGAGTATTAATTTATCCGAGGGACAGTTAAAAACAGACCAACGTGTTAATATTCAGCAAGCCGGTTTGCATCTTGCCGCAAATGCATTACAAATTCGAGAAAAAGGAAAAAACATGTATTTCCATGGTGGTGTGCATTTAGTGCTTCAAAAGCAATGACGCAATATCAATTTGAATCTTCAAAGGATATTTATAAAGAGAAGTATGTGTATATACAAACAGAAGAATTGAAATAATGAAATCGTACAAAAGATGGATAGGTGTGACGTTAGCTTTTAGCATGGGAATGTTAGGAGGAGGAGCAATTTTAGGATATGCTGAAGTGGCTCATTTTGGAATAAGTTTATCAAGCGACAAAGAACCGGTAGAACTTCATGCAGATTCTTTGGAAATACGTGATAAAGAAGGGATAGCGCTTTTTAAAGGTGATGTTTCAGTGGTGCAAGGTGAACGTCTTTTAAGAACGGCAAAATTAGTTGTTTACTACGATAAAGCACATAAAGAAATTGATAAAAACAAGGAAGATACAAAGGCATCATCTGTTTCTTTATTTGGTTCGTCGAGTATACAAAAAATGGAAGCTTTAGGAAAAGTTTATATAAAAATTGCTACGCAAATTGCTACGGGTGATAAAGGCGTTTTTGATGGAAAGTCAAAAATAATGAGTTTGACAGGGAGTCATGTTGTGTTAACTGATGGTGACAATGTGGCCACGGGGTGCAAACTAACGGCAAATATGGAAAGCGGAAAGGCTTTTTTAGAAGGTTGTGAGACGCCTAAGAAAAAAGGTCGTGTTTCTATTATTTTAAAACAAAATCAAAAGAATGGCCATTAAGATTTCATGTTTGGAATCAAAAGAAAAAGACAGACCGATAGGTATAATCTTGAAAGTGAAGCTTCAAAAAATCCCTTAAAAGGGACCTTGATTGCCAGTAACTTGATTAAAATTTATCGAGGAAGACGAACTGTTAATGGTGTTTCTTTTGGCATTCGTACGGGAGAAGCCGTTGGCATTTTAGGTCCTAATGGGGCAGGTAAAACAACTTGTTTTTATATGGTTATGGGGCTCATAAAATCTGATGGAGGATCCATTAAAATTGATGGATTTGATATTACACATCTTCCGATGTATCGACGTGCGCGTTTAGGTATTGGATATCTTCCACAGGAGGCTTCGATTTTTCGTGGTCTTTCAGTAGAAAATAACATTAAAGCTGTTTTAGAGGTCGTTGAAAAAGATCGCCTTAAACAACGTGAAGAATTAGATAGCCTTTTACATGAATTTAAAATTGATCATTTGCGTAAAATGTCTGCACTTTCGTTATCTGGAGGTGAACGTCGGCGACTTGAAATTGCGCGCGCTTTAGCTTCTCGTCCCCATTTTATGTTACTTGATGAACCATTTGCAGGAATTGATCCTATCGCTATTTTCGATATTCAACAACTTATTCGTCATTTAACTAGGCGTGGTATTGGTGTTTTAATAACGGATCATAATGTGCGTGAGACATTAGGGCTTGTCGATCGCGCTTATATTATTCATACAGGGCGGGTGTTAGTTCATGGTTGTCCTAATGATATTATCAACAACGTTGATGTACGCAGAATTTATTTGGGAAATCAGTTTTCTCTTTGATTTTACAGCTTTCACGAGTTTCCATTTAAATTTAACCAAACATTATTACTGAAAATCTCCTTATTTATGCCAAAACTTCTTTTATGACTATAACCTTAATGTTGTTATTGAGCGGTGAAAAAGGCTTCATCATTAGAGGTTAATTTGTTGTTTTATAAGTTTAGCTTGCTCATGATTGTATTATAGAAAGATATCACTAGATTAACTTGATAATGAGTGATAAACGAAGCTCTTAATAAATGCGTGCATTATTGAAAGGTAAAAGATATTTATCATATTTTTTTCTGTCGAATCAAATAATATATCGATGATGCTGTTTTAGGTATTTTGATGGGAGCACCGGTTATATATTGCGGTTATTCAATAGGAGTTGTCGTATTTTATTGGTTTATATGGCCTATTTGAAAATAGGAGCTGGGCTACAGATATCAGGATAAATCTATAAATCTTTTAAACTAATCATTAAATCTCTAAAAACCTTTATATTCTTGTTATAAGGCGATGTTCAAGCTATACAATAATTTTCAAAGTAAAGGTCCATTTTGCTCAGTATGCTTTTCATCTTAATTTAAGGGCTCATTTTTAAAGAAAGAAAAACTCTGATGGCGAATTATACATCAACTCTTATGACAAGTTTAATAAATTTATGAATAATGACCTTTTCTAGAGTCGTAAGGAAATTAACTTTATGAACAACTTCATTTCTTTGGTTTCTCATGCCGTTAATGATGATCCGAATACTATTTATTGTTGTGATAGAAGTGATATGAGATGTATTGAGCCATCATCCATTATAAATTGAAAAGTAAAAACACATGCGATGTTGCGAAAAGTGAAAGAACATTAAGTATCTATACTGTTTATAGGTTTATTGATGAGCATTTTAGCGTGTAAGAGGAAAATTAAAGTATGAATTTGAGTGAGTTAATAGCACCGGAAGCGATCATTCCGGCTCTTAAGGCTAATTCGAAAAAACAGGTTCTGCAAATTTTAGCCGAAAAAGCTTCCAAGCTAACAGGTCTTAGTGAGCATGTGATTTTTGATGTTGTTTTACAGCGCGAGAAGCTTGGTTCAACGGGTTTGGGCGGAGGTATTGCAATTCCTCATGGAAAATTACCTGATATTAATCGGATCATTGGTATATTTGCACGTCTTGAAAGTCCTGTTGATTTTGAAGCTCTCGATGACGAACCTATAGATCTCGTTTTTCTCCTTTTAGCACCTGAAAATGCTGGTGCGGATCACTTAAAAGCTTTATCACAGATCGCACGTGTTTTGCGTCACACTGATGTTGTGCAAAAGTTGCGCAATACGCATAATGCTAATGCGCTTTATGCTTTACTGATTCAAACTTCAGAATCAAATGCAGCTTAGAAGATATTATGAGTGCATAAGTTGCAAGGTATACACCACGGAACGTAGAAAATAATATAATTTTTATCTTAAAAGACTGATAACAAAAGGTTATATCATGCAATTTATGAGAAATCGTTTCTAAGCGAACTTTCTTTTTAAAGAGCAAGTAACAAAACGAAGTACTTGTTTTTTCTTGTTCTTGTATATTAAAGCATCTAAACATTATGCTTCATGGATTCTTTTATCCTGTTATACTGTAAAAAGCCATCATTTGAGGTGTGGAGAGATAAGGCATGTAAGTCTTCTTAATATATTAAGTGCTTTTAGAATGTGTGGTAAATATTCTTTAGCAGGACTTGTCTGTAGAGCTTTTGGTTAAGTAAATCAAATAAGTAGGAAGACAAGAGTAGACTGCTCGACAAGAATCCAAACTTTTTCAGTCCAGATTGGATTAAGAATCTTCGTCCTTTGAAAGCGGGAAAGAAATCAACAGAAAAGTTTATTTATGCATCGAATTTTTCGTAAGTTGAGTTTGAGTGTTTAGGGATAATATTTTAATGCTCAAGAAAAAATAAGAGTGTATGCTCAGTATAGCAAGATATTGATTTATAAATATAATTAACTATTTTGCATGTTGGATGAGAGATGCGAATACTGTAAGATTCTCTCACTTCAAACCTGTTTATGTTGAATCAATCAAAACCATTTTCTTGCATGTTGTAAACGGAATTAGCGTGTGGATAAAAACTGTACAAGAAAGGGGTAAAAATGAAAGTTATAGCTTTAGGTTGGGTGAAACAGCTTTGTGCATGGGAAGATTTATTAAGATCCACTTTAATTGATTAAAATGTTGTTAAAAAATGATAAGGTTAGAATTGCTGTAGAAAAGGTTTTATATTTTTGTTGATAAATTACTTAGAAATAAGAGAAGGAAACTTTTCAAAAGAATTCTTAGGAAGTTTTTTATAACAGAAAGGAAAATGTCGTCTAACATATTAAAATAATATGATTAAGCTATTATAAGCTACTAAAATCATTTTAGAAATTAATAATTGGAGATAAAATATATAGGGAAATAAGATCAAAAGAAACAAAGTGGTATGTGATTATTGAGATAGAATCTGAATTCTTTATGTTTTATTATTAATATCTTGATAATATTTTATTATTTTTACAAGATATTTTGAAGATTGAGAAAAAGTGTTATCGGGACGATATTGAATACGAAGTATGAATGCACTATAATGGGTGAAAGATGGAGTATTTTGCGAACATAAATGTATTGAATGCATAAAGTCGAGGAGTGATATCCGTAAGGCGATTAAGCTTTTTTGCGGGGAGTACGGTGTGTATTTTCAAAATTTTGCATCAGATTGCTTGTGACATAAAGAGTATGGTTTATTTCTTAACAGAGTGATGGTATATTTTCATCTCGTTTTGAAGTTCTATAGCTTAAAGAAATCGTTTTTTATACAAAAACGAAATGAGTAGCGTAAAATGAAGATGTTATTTTTTAATGCGATTATTGAATAAGAAGTTTATGTTTTGGTAACGATTAAAAGGTCACAATGAAACGTAGAAATCTATTCTGGTTAGTGTGAAAATATTTCGCTTATTGAAGGAATTAAGACAATAACACATGAATATCGAGGAGTTTTTGTTGAATTTTTCCAATGAAGAGAATCTTGTTAGAGACTAAAGAAGTGAGCTAAATGAAGATATTTGAAAAGACTGTTATTGCTGCATCTGTAATGGTTCTTGTTACAGCGGGCGTGGCATGTGCACAAACGCCAAGCCGTTTAAATCAATTTGAAGCGTGGGGAGCCTATTCTTATAAATCGCCCAAAAATACGATTTGCTATGTGTTATCGGTACCTTTGAAGGCTCTTCCAACGACAGTTAA
>NZ_JBHIMK010000499.1:0-852 GCF_042194085.1 Bartonella sp. MU70NMGDW | reverse complement strand
GAAGTCAATTAAATCCATTTAGGATAAATAGCGAGTATCAGAAGAGGTAAAGTCATTCAAAAGCGGATAAATTTTTTTCAAAAGGTTTTTTAAAGGCTGTTTATCCACAGCCTATGAGAGAGATCAGATCAGCAAACTAGTGAAATTTGCTATTCGTTTCACGGGTTAATCAAGACAAATGAAGCATGTGCTTTTAAAATATCATAATGATTATTTTGATAGGTTTTATGAGTCACTCAAATAGTCTATTTTGTCAGTTCAATTTACTGACACAAACTGACAAATATATATTATGGATTGTATTTAAGGTTGTATTGTCGATATAGGTTGTATCGTTAAAATACTAACATATTGAAATATAATGTTTTTAATTTTCTCTCATTTGAAAAAAATGATATAGGCTCTAAAAAGAACTGACAACACTGACAAGACTGACAACTCTAGACAAAACTCTTCTGTTCAGATTACTCAGATCATTGTCTTTGGAGAAAAGTTCTTTGATGAGAATGCCATTAAAAGAGTTTTGCGTGATTGTCTTGAAAGGCTCTCAAAGAGATTTCTTATTGTTTTCTATGATGGTTTTTGACGACAGAATGTGCTTGATAGCATGATGTCTCGTTTATATGCGTGTTGAGTGGCTTAGAGGAGCTGGAGAGTGAATTTATCTCTAATTATTGATAAATATATTGTAGCATTAAACTGGGGATATTGATGTATTAACCATTGACGGGCTAAACAGTTTTGTTTAGAGGTTTCTTTATATAAATGTGGGGGAGAGATCTTCAGCAGTTAAAATAAAGTGGTTTTTTTAGTGTCACTTTTCTTTGGTAACAGAGGCATGTGCTTTTGTTA
>NZ_JBHIMK010000498.1:0-852 GCF_042194085.1 Bartonella sp. MU70NMGDW | reverse complement strand
TCACATTTGAACACCAATATCTCTGATAAATTCCTTTTCAAAGCTGCATTTCCCAAAATACAAGCTATAAATACCACCACAGCTTTATTTATATTTTACGGAATATAGCTAAGTGAGGTACTTAAATACCTCAATATAACCGATAAAACAATTGAATATTATTATCCAGCGAAGTGCTTAAAACCATCATAAGCAAGTCTGCCTATTACTCTTTTACTTTACAAAGACAAAACCCCGTTTTTTACAGTACCAATCACCTAAAAACTATGTTTTCACAACGCTCTCATTATACTAAGTTATTCAACATAACTTTTCATTATTCTCCCTACAAGAAAGCATCCTTCCTAATCATCCGTAACTTCAGCTAATATTTTAAATGATTCCTCAAAGTTTATTTAACCTATTATCCCTCTTTATACATTCATTACATAATTAAAAATTGCTCCATGCAACTTATCATCTTTAAATTTCCGTGCAGCTCATCCTATAGTACAAAACCCTCAATATATAACATTTATATATTTTAAGCTACTCCTTTACTTTAATCAATATCGCAAACACACAATGCCCCTTGTCACCATTTGCAAAGTATGAATATTCCCCAAGCACCATCATCAACTACTAAAATCAAGAAAAACTCTATAAATAAGATAAATAAAGTAAAAAATGAAAAACAATTATTGCCTTAATCCTAACTCTTATGCTTGTTTATTTTCAACAATACACAATAATAGTGAAATCAGAAAAAATATTCTTGAAAGGCGCTGATTGCACGTTGGTTATTTTTATATCTTTAAACACCGTCCTCTTTAAAAATATAATTTCACTCTCGATTTACCAAAAACTCCTTAA
>NZ_JBHIMK010000497.1:0-854 GCF_042194085.1 Bartonella sp. MU70NMGDW | reverse complement strand
GATCAACGCGCCGTGATTACAGCACGCTTATGCACTGTAAAAGCTTCTGAACTGCTATGGCCAGATGCCATCACGGATGAGCAAAAGAAAGCAGCCATTCAGTCTTTAGAAGACAAAAACAACATTCTATTGCGATAGGAGAATGCGCACATGGATATGAACTTTTTTAAACATGATGCTTTCTCAAGCATCACAATGATGAAAGCCATCGAAAACTATGAGTTTCAACCGGGGCTTATTAGTTCTCTTGATCTTTTTGAGGAAGTGGAAACAAGCACCACAGTGGTTGGTATTGAACGGCGTGATAATACATTTTCGCTTATTCAAACCAGTGAACGCGGGGCACCTTTGGCAGAAGGTGATAGAGAGGGTCGTAATCTTCGGTTTTTCAAAACAACACGGATTGCCAAAAGTGATACGGTGAAATCAGAAGAAATCCAAAACCGGCGTGAATTTGGCGCAGAAGATCAGTTAGAGACAGCAATGAAATATATTGCCAAAAAACAAAAGAAACTGATTTCTGAAATTGAATTGACATGGGAGAATATGCAACTCGGCGCCGTTCAAGGCGTTGTTCTTGATGCTGATGGCTCCGTGATTGTCGATTGGTACAAAGAATGGGAAATCACACCACCAAAGCCCATTGACTTTAAACTGAATACAGAAACAACCAATGTTGCTGACCATGTTGACCAAGTCATTATGAGGATGATTGAGGCTTCAAAAGGAGCATTTTCTGATCGTTCACGGATTATTGGGCTTTGTGGAAATGAATTCTTTTCCAAGTTGAAAAACCATAAAACAATTCGTGAGACCTATTTAAACACAGCCTTAGCACAGACACTCAATAGCGC
>NZ_JBHIMK010000496.1:0-855 GCF_042194085.1 Bartonella sp. MU70NMGDW | reverse complement strand
AGAGGATGTTTTCAAGAGCTATTATTGTTGTTTATGATGTTTGAGGTTGTATGAGATTAACATACTCTTCGGGTTTGACTTTTTTCCGGCTCTAAAGGATGAAAATACTAAAGTTCACGCTGGTTTATAAACGATATGGTTTTTCTCGGTGGGTTTCATCGGATGGACATTCTAGGTGCAAAGACTCCATGGTGCTTATATTATCAAATAGCGGTATTTTACGGTATAATAGATAAGGTTATTTTTTTAATATATTGAATCTGCTTGATATTATCTAGTGGCAAGGATTTTGGGCATGCATTCATAGGGAACATGAATATAGCTCTTTTTCTTTGAGGATGCTTTATTTGTTTGTTGCTGTTGTCATTTATATGATTTTTTTACAATGATGTTGGTTTTGTTATCTTATTGCGCTGTGAAAAGACATCTCATTTGAAGTGTGGTGATATAAGGCAGTCTCCTTGATATAGGAAGTGTTTGTGCGGAGGTGAAATATTCAGGGTAGGGCTTTCTTGTTGAGGTTTAAGTTAATCCCATAAGTTGTGAGTAGCTGGAATCCTTCCTATAAGAAACCAGACTGTTTAAAGACTGGTGTGGGTTTAAGAATTTTTATCCTGTGAGATGTGGCGGACAAGTCAAATCTCTGGTTTATTACACGCTGATGTACTTTTAGAAATCTTCCTGTTCTTGTTCTTGAATGTTTGTGCGGTTTTGATCATCTTTGAGCAATTGGTTGGTGAGATTTTCAATACGTTGTGTGGTGTCACGCATAATTTTCCCCATGGTGCGGTCTCTTTCGTTGTGGAGTCGTAAAAGAGCATTGTAGTCTTCTTGTAATTTTTTATTTTCTCGTTT
>NZ_JBHIMK010000495.1:0-858 GCF_042194085.1 Bartonella sp. MU70NMGDW | reverse complement strand
AGAGGATGTTTTCAAGAGCTATTATTGTTGTTTATGATGTTTGAGGTTGTATGAGATTAACATACTCTTCGGGTTTGGCTTTTTTCTGGCTCTGAAGGATGAAAATACTAAAGTTCACGCTGGTTTATAAATGATACGGTTCTTTTCGGTGGGTTTCATCTGATGGACATTCTAGGTGCAGAGACTCCATGGTGCTTATATTATCAAATGGCGGTGTTTTAGGGGATAATAGATAAGGTTATTTTTTAAATATATTTTGAATCTGCTTGACCTTATCTAAGGACAAGGACTTTATGGTATGCATTCAGAGGAAACATGAATAGAGTTCTTTTTTTCGAAGGATGCTTTATTTGTTTGTTGCTGTTGTCATTTATATGATTTTTTTACAATGATGTTGGTTTTGTTATCTTGTTGCACTGTTAAAGACATCTCATTTGAAGTGTGGTGATATAAGGTTGCCTCTTTGATATAAGAAGTGTTTGTGCGGAGATGAAAGATTCAGGGTCGGGCTTTCTTGTTGAGTTTTAAGTTAATCCCATAAGTGGTGAGTAGCTGGAATCCTCTTTATAAAAAACTGGACCATTTAGAGATTGGTGTGGGTTTAAGAGTTTTTATCCTGTGAGGTGTGGCGGACAAGTCAAGTCTCTGGTTTATTATGCGCTGATGTACTTTTTAGAAATCTTCCTGTTCTTGTTCTTGAATGTTTGTGCTGTTTTGATCATCTTTGAGCAATTGGTTGGTGAGATTTTCAATGCGTTGGGTGGTGTCACGCATAATTTTTCCCATGGTGCGGTCTCTTTCGTTGTGGAGTCGTAAAAGAGCATTGTAGTCTTCTTGTAATTTTTTATTTTCTCGTTT
>NZ_JBHIMK010000494.1:0-865 GCF_042194085.1 Bartonella sp. MU70NMGDW | reverse complement strand
TGCGCTATTTGTCGCAAATATTCGATTTGTCCGTGACCACCTTTGAAATCTGGATAAATCACGCCTGCTAAAGAAAATTCCGCATTTGCAACAGCAGGCAATTGAAGAGCCGCCTTTCGTCCCAATCGCCCTTGCTCTACCCATGGAACTCCATAAGACATATCAAGTGTTTGATAAGCTGCTGTTTCAATGGAAAAAATAAAACCACCCAAAGCTAACATCATGGTATTTAATCCGAAAGGCTAGAGGCTATGGCTAAACGTTGCTGTTTTGCATAGCGTTCAAGTGCTTGATTGACAGCGTCTCTGATTTCGTCCTTGAGACCATTTGGTACTGAAATATTGAGATTTGTAATGGTTACACGGGCGTCTACTTCAACGGGTTTATGAACCGTAATGGGCTTTGGAGCTTTAAAGGCACCCACTTTATTTGTTGCCTGCATTTGTCCTGTTTCAACGACACTTGTATTAAAACCACTCTTGCGTTTTTCAGGTGGGGTATTTGTAACCACTACTGTATCAACCATTTTTTTTGCACGTGCATTGGTTTCATCGGTAAAGGTTTTAATCGTCTCCGTTGAAGTTTTGTTGATTGAAACATTAAAGCCTAGCTTTTCTTTCATCCAATTAGGCATCCAACTGGTTAATTTACTCATCATGCCGCTGAGCCAATCAGACAGAGCATTCCATTTGCTTTTGATGCCGTCCCAAAGCCCGTTAATAAGATTGGAGCCTACTTCCATTAAATCGACACCAAACAGCCACTCAATGAGTTCATTGATTTTTTTTGAAATCCAAGAGAGCGGTGAAAAGTTTTTAAAGAGCGTCAAGAGGTTATTGAAAACGTTACTACATAAGCTCGCAAA
>NZ_JBHIMK010000493.1:0-867 GCF_042194085.1 Bartonella sp. MU70NMGDW | reverse complement strand
CCTGCTACCAAAACGGGTGTGTTGAGAGGGAATGCTTGTTCATCGGCATCGGGTGCTGTGCCAACAATCCCGATAACGGCAGACTGAACCGCGCGAAGGGGGCGGGTGCCGTCGTCAACTTCAACGACTTCAACACCGTGTAAAAAACCTGTTGCCATACTTTATGCTCCTTTAAATGAGGGGTGAATGAAAATGAATGGGAAAAATGAGAGGTAAAGAGCCGCTCTTGAGAAAGGTTTGTTTTTAACAAGTACTTTCTTTTTATAAATATCTTGACTTGGTACCAAAATGGGACTATAGCTAATAAAAATCAGGATATACTTATGAAAATTGTTAAAATCTCCACACTTCAAACTTTTTGGACTCGATATCCTGATGCTGAACAACCATTAAAAGCATGGGTAGATGAAGCTAAAAACGCACAATGGCGTTCTCCTCATGACATTAAAGAGAAATATAAAAATGCAAGCATATTAAAGAATAATCGTGTTGTTTTTAATATTAGAGGCAATGACTATCGTTTAATTGTTTCAATCTTTTATCCAGCAGGTTGGCTTTACATAAAATTTATAGGGACGCATAAACAGTATGATGCGATTGATGCCAACACTGTAGAACTAAAGGAATTTAAGAAATGAATATCAAACCAATTCGTACAGAGAGAGATTATCAAGAAGCTTTAGAGATTGTGTCTGCGATGTTTGACAATCAACCTAAAGAGAATACTCCAGAATTTGATCAAATGGAGGTTCTTGTGTTGTTGATTGAAGCTTATGAAGCAGAACACTACCCTGTTTCTCCTCCTCATCCTATTGAGGCTATTAAATTTAGAATGGAACAAATGAACTTAAGTGCTAAAGATCTTGT
>NZ_JBHIMK010000492.1:0-868 GCF_042194085.1 Bartonella sp. MU70NMGDW | reverse complement strand
GAGCGCTTACAAAAAATTGATTTTACAGATCCTTACTACAATACTGTACTCGCTGTTATCGTTACCAAAAATTCGGGAATTAAAGAAATCTCGACACAAGACTTTAAAGGTAAAAATCTTGGAGTACAATCGAATACAACACAAGCTGCATATGCAGAAGATCATTATGCCTCTGAAGGAGTGAATATCAAACTTTATCCTACAGCAACAGAGGTTAATCGTGACCTTTTAAGCCATCGGCTTGATATCATCATCTTTGATAAGTTAAAAGCATTAAATTGGCTTGAAAATGAAGGAAAAGATTGCTGTCTCCTCTTGGGAACTCTAGAAGAAACAAATTTTCCTATTGCAATTGCACTCCGTCAAAATAATAACGATCTTAAAAACAGTTTTAATAAAGCAATAGAAGAAATCCGCGCCGATGGAACCTATGAAAAAATTATGAAAAAATATTTTACTTTCGATATCGATTAGATATCACTATGAGTTAAAATTCAATATGTATATTTAAGGAGTATTTTTAACTTTTTATTAGACATTCGGCATTTTTATAAGAAAATTTACATTTATCAAAATAATTTTTAATTGTTCCTCGATATCTAAACATTTTATAGAATATAATGACAACAATAAGGTTGTATTTTTATCGTATCAAAATCTAATTTTTTCTTTATGTTCAAATTGAATAGCCTTACTTTCAAGAAAAATCCTTAGTTTCTACTCATGAAATGATTCAAATCAATCATTTCGTGAAAATTAACCTATCATACAAGCAATAAGATATTTATTCTTTTTTTATCAATAAAAAAGATAATTTTTTTGATAATAATGTCCAACATAATGATCTAAAATAAACATCAATAAATTT
>NZ_JBHIMK010000491.1:0-869 GCF_042194085.1 Bartonella sp. MU70NMGDW | reverse complement strand
TGGGCTTGGGTGCCTTAAGACATGTCTCTTTAAAACAAGCCCGTGAATTAGCAACTGGGTGGCGTGCTGTTTTACGTGAAGGGCGTGACCCTATTAAAGAACGTGAAAAACAAAAGCGTGAAGCAATAAGCAATCTCCATTACTTAAAAGACATTGCCGTGGATGCTTTTGAAAGTCGTAAAGCCGAATTAAAAAGAGATGGTAAGGCTAGTGATTGGTTTTCACCTTTGCGGCTTTACATTCTCCCTAAATTAGGTTGCCTCCCCGTTTCAGAGATTACACAAACAGAGATACGCGATACGCTTTCTCCCATTTGGCATACAAAAGCTGGAACAGCTCAGATAGCATTGATACGTCTCAACCTTTGTCTCAAACATGCGGCTGCTTTGGGTTTGGATGTTGATTTACAAGCAACAGAAAAAGCACGTGCTCTCTTAGGAAAACAACGTCATAAGATCACTAATAGACCAGCAATGGATTGGAAAGATATACCAGATTTTTATCAGTTCCTCTGTAAAACACAAAACATAACACATCTTGCTTTGCGTCTGCTTATCCTTACAGGGGTTCGCTCTAACCCTTTACGTCTTATTCATAAAGATCAAATTGATGGGGATATATGGATCATACCTGCTGAGAATATGAAAGGAAAGCGTGATACTACAACAGAATTTCGCGTGCCCTTATCATCTGAAGCATTAAAAGTAATTGAACAAGCCCACTGTATCTCTAAAAGTGATTTCATCTTTTCACTTACCGGTCGTGGTCCTCTTTCACATACGATGATGGCGGCGTATATGAGAAAAAATAAAATTGAAGCCTGCCCCCATGGTTTTCGCTCTAGTTTACGCAATTGGCTCGCTGAAACA
>NZ_JBHIMK010000490.1:0-869 GCF_042194085.1 Bartonella sp. MU70NMGDW | reverse complement strand
TTTGATATTTCGATGACCCTGGATAAGTTGTAAGTTTACCAACAGCAACCACTTCCATCCCTTCTTCAGGAGGAAATGTGAGCTTTTCCATCACTCCACGCCAAATAACAGCTTCCAACCGTGCCTTATCATCTTTTAAAGCAAAATAAGCATGTCCTGAAGCATGAGTACCACGGTAACCTGATATCTCTCCACGCACCCGTACATAGCCAAACTTTTCTTCAACAACACGCTTTAAAGCCCCTGCTATTTCGGAAACAGTGAATTCTGCTACATTCGTTACACCTGTTTTTTCACTAAACAAACTTACCATTTTTCAATTCTTTACGCCCGTTTCTTTGAATCTTTTTGCAACAAAACATCTTTAAACTTTTGATTTATAGCTTTACCAAAATACCCATAACACCAGCTAGAACAGCTTATATTTTTAATTTCAAACCGATTATCAAGGTTGTAAAAAAACTTGAAGCCGTTGTATGGGGATGTCCAGAGTCATTATCCCACCCGAAAATTGTATCAATAGAAGTTAAAATATTCAATCTTAACATCTACACAAACACATCTTTCATAAGAATTCCTAGAATAAAACTTTCTACATAACATAGTAATCTATTCCCGATAAAATTCAATGTATTGCAAAGTGTTAAAGAACTTTACAATACATCAAATATATCATGATCATGTTTTTTGTATTTTATAAACTTGATAGCCTCTTATTTTTCAATTGCACTATAAAAAATACGTGGTGCACTATTCCAAACCCATTTTTTGACATCAGGTGTCATCGCTACGGTATGATACGTCTGATAGATAAAAGCATAGGGTCCTTTCTGCATAAATTCACGTTGCAAATCAGCATACATTTGCGC
>NZ_JBHIMK010000049.1:3535-14251 GCF_042194085.1 Bartonella sp. MU70NMGDW | reverse complement strand
AATTTGAAACACAATACCAACAAAAATATCACATATACCATTGATATAACCAAATTAAATGATATCAACCGTCGTAATAGCCCCGTATTCAATACCGACCTATTTATCGAAGATAAGGAGTTAAATCACTCATGAAACGTACCGTAACATTTATTGTTTTATCTTCTCTATTGATCGTTTTGTTCGCTGTATTAATATCACTTGGATATACCAAAGTAAATGATCTCGATCCGTACAACGAACTTTATCAGTCATACCTTAAATAACAACTATAGAGATTCAGAATATCGCTAAAAAGAGGAAATAGTAAAAGAATAAATTATCTGTATAGAGAAAATGATCTCCTGTAATTTTCCTACCCGTTTTTAAAATACATCTATTGCCTTCATGATGAGTGTATAACTATATCGTATAATGGTACAAAAAGGTATAAAAGCCCCTTGAGATCTGGCTACTAAAAAATGGAAGAAGAAAAATTTAAAAGTGCACTAGATATGTTTAACTAACAAAAAAGTTTTTGTTGCCCGTCTCTACAAAAACTGAAATTTTTTATTTTTATTCCATACTTTACTCTTGTAACAAAAGAATAACACATATTGCTATAATATAATCAAATACATGGAGTGAGAATAATAAGACATAAAGAAATATTCATATTAGCAACATAATTTCAAGAAATTATCCATTAAAAATGATTTTTGGTATATTTCCTCCTTTAAACGCAAATTATATTTTTTTATCCCTTTTAAAAGTGAAAAATATTATTTTCAAACCTATTCATAAGTGGGATGAGCCACGTGAATAAAAATGTTTTATAATAAGCTTAAGTATATCTTTTATGAGCTATCTTTAGCACAAAGGTACAGCATTAAGATTACGGAAATATCGTGATATAATTGGGTATAAAAATCACACTGCCTAAGAGATTTTTGTATTGTACCCTTTATGAGAAATGTTAAAAGCAAGGCAGGATATGCTCTCCAGAGCAAATGAGTGAATGAGCCACCACGATGATATGCATTTTTTAAAAAGTAGGAAGTCTCTTTTCTTCAAATTTAATAGGCACATTCTAAAAATAACGGTTCTACAGATTCATTCCAAATAGAATAGTAATGAGACAAAAATTTTTCAGCATCTGTTTGTCCCATTGCAACAACCTCTTCTAAAGGATTAAGAAAACTTGTTTCATCAAAACCATTGGTATCATACTGTTTGCGATTTTTTAAGCCTTTGCGGGCAATAGCAAGAGCTTGTCGTGCTAACTCTAAAAGAATAGTTTGACGAAAAGGAGTTCTTAACCCTTCTTTAGGAACGCGTTGGCGCACATCTAAAACTTCTTCAAAACACCAATCTTTTGTCAAAGCTTCTGCCTCATTAAGTGCTTCCCTATCATAAAGAAGCCCGACCCAAAAAGCCGACAACGCACAAATGCGCTTCCAAGAACCGCAATCAGCTCCTCTCATTTCTAAAAATCTTTTTAAGCGGACTTCAGGAAATAACGTCGATAAGTGATTAATCCAATCTCCCATGTTTGGAATTGAATTTGCAACGTGTCCTTTTAATGCTCCATTCATAAACTGACGAAACGTTATATGTGTACAATCATAATAACGACCATCACGCACAACAAAATACATTGGAACATCAAGAGCCCATTCAACATAATCAGCAAAACCAAAACGCTCAGAAAATATAAAGGGAAGAACGCCTGTCCTCTGATTATCCGTATTACGCCAAATTTCAGAACGCCACGACAAAAAGCCATTTGGGCGTCCTTCTGTAAAAGGTGAACTTGCAAATAATGCTGTTGCAATGGACTGTAACTTCATGGATACTTGCATTTTTCGCCGCATATCACTTTCAGATGAAAAATCAAGATTAACCTGAACTGTTGATGTGCGATACATCATATTAAGACCATTATATCCCACTTTAGGCATATAATCAGTCATAATCTGGTAACGTGATTTAGGCATTCGTGGCGTTTCAGCTAAAGTCCACTTTGGACTAGCTCCAAGACCTAAAAAACCTATACCCAATGGTTCTGCAATTTTTTTGAGAAGAGTTAAATGCTCCATCAACTCGTGATATGTATGTCCTACTGATTTTAATGGTGCACCAGATAATTCAAATTGTCCTCCAGGTTCCAAAGAAATGGCTCCCTGATTAACTGATCCTACGAGCCCAATAATATTCTCGTCATCTAAAATAGGTTTCCATCCTAAGGCACTTTGCATCCTCTCTAAAAGCACTCGGATTCCCCTCTCTCCTTCATATGGAACAGGGTGAAAACCATCTTTATAAAACGGAAATTTTTCATGTTCTGTACCAATACGCCAATCATCTTCTGCTTTATACCCCCCTTGGAAATAACTAACCAAGGAATCTAAGTTATAAATTTCACTTTCATCAGTTATATCAAGCGCCATAACTTATCGTATCCTATCATTGGTATCATCATCTTAAATGAATTGTTTAGAATGATTTTACAGATTTCTCAATCCATTGCCCAATCCCCCACGGTAGCATTAAGAAGAGCCAAAGCAGCAACAGCGGCAGTGTCAGCGCGTAAAATACGCGGACCTAATGATATTGGAACCACAAAAGGATGTTTTTTTAAAAAGCTCCGCTCTTCTTCACTAAAGCCACCTTCCGGTCCAATAAGAATACCAGGTGTTGTAACGTCACGCTTTTTAAAAGAAGGTAATGGATTATGCGATTTATGCTCTTCATCACAAAAAAATAAAGGCTGTGTCTCATCCCATCGTGCTAAAAGTTCTGCTAATGATAGAGCAGATACGCATTCAGGGAGAGATAAAATACCACACTGTTCAGAAGCTTCAATAACATTGGCTTCCATACGCGCCATATTGATACGCGTAACCTGCGTATGATGCGTTATAACAGGCTGCAAAACCGATACCCCCATTTCAACAGCTTTCTGCACCATATAATCCAACCGCGCGTTTTTGAGTGGAGCAAAACAATAGATAAGACTGGAATGCGTCGTTTGTAATCTTTCTTGATGGATAAGCTGAACCACAACAAATTTTTTCTTAACAATGATAAGTTTAGCAAGCCACTCACCATCCTGTCCATTAAAAAGTAAAATTTCTGCTCCTTCTTTCATACGCAAAACATGCACAAGATAAGAAGCTTGTGCCCCCTCTATCTTTATTTCTTCATTCAGAGCCAATGTCTGTCGTATAAATAATCTTTTAAGTTTATAATTTATGCGCATGAAAATTTTGCCAATGCTCACTATCGTCATCGAGAAAATAAAGAAAAATATATAGCAAAAAGAAAAAATTATATCTATAGAACTATAATATATTAAAGAATTATAGAGTTTTTTTAGCTTTATGAGATAATAACAGGAACTTATAGATCCTTAAGTGATTCTACTTTCATAAAAGTTTAAATAATGCACCATTCATCTTTGCATTCAGTCATTGATGCATCCGTGGAGGAAAAATATGTCTGCTAAAAAAGCTACAATTATTACGATTACAACCCTCTTAGCCTTTATTTTGATTACAGTGGGAATTGGTTCTGTTGGAGCAGATGGGAAGCATACAATTACCAAAGATGGCTATGGTATTTCTTCTGGGATTCAGTAAGCACTGGCCGACATCCCTCTTAAAAATTTAATGTTTTTTAGAAACTTTTCTAAGAACTTGCATCAATATTATGAATTTCTTGTATTTGAAAGATTCCATAAGAAGGATTTTTATTTCTCTCTTTAATCATTTATCTGTATCAACCACACTTATGACAGAGAGAACGATTTTTACTGCTTCATCACGAACGGATTTAAAATGAGAAAATCTTCCGATAGTGAGACCTCTGATTTAAATTTAAAAGACAATTTTAAGTTACAAAAAGATGGATTACCATTATAAGATAGAATGTTATATAGATAAAAAACAATTCTCAATCTGCGTCAATATCTTTTGTAACCCAAAAGTTACCATGATTTTGTCCTTTAGAGCTTAGAGAAAATGTAAAAGGCCATGCAAGGCTATTAGCGAGACATTGGACATCTTTACATAAAGTTTCTGATCTATAGTTTTTGCGTAGTTGTGCCTGTAATATCAATTCATTCTGCTTCCCTTGCGCGATAGCAGTTGCAACGCTTCCTTGAATGGATAAGCTCAAGTCTGCTGTACGCATTAATGACTCTGTCACCTTCATCATACCTTCTGAAAAGCTTGTCTGAATATCCCAGTGATCAAATGTTGTTGAAAAAGTATCATTAGTCATTAAAAGAAATTGTTGTTTATTTAAAAGTCTTGTTTGTAATTCGTTCAAATCATACCCTAAGAGCCGACCAGAAGACATCTTCAGTGTTAATTCACCCTGCATTTTTGTAAAAATTTCTCGCCAAGAATCAGCAAGTGTTCGTACCGTTGCAGTAAAATTCGTTTTGCTTTGTATAAATGGAATAAATCCCAAGGTTTCTAAAGTCTCCTGCATATCAATAGAAGCACCTGAAATATTTCCTCCTATACGCACTTTCTGTCCAGCTGGCGTAACTTCAATATTACTTTGCACGGATCCACCAAAAATATTCGCATGTCCAAGATCAAAAATACCATGCCCATTTCTTATTTGTATTGCAGCAGCTAAATTTGTGAGTGAAATATTTCCTATTTTAGCTTGTGGCGCAGAAAGTCGTATATCCACGCCAATACGATGAAAAATTGTCATATCAAAGAAGGAATTTTTCTTTTTACCTGAAAAAAACATTGAACCCAAGAGGCTAAGATCTAGGTTATCAAAGGCTAACGAACCCATAACATTTGGTACATAATCTTGAAAATCGAGTTTTAAAGCTCCTCGCGCATTTGCTTTCACCATCGTAAATGTAACATTGTTCATTTGAATATGCATTGGCTGCGCTAAAAAATGAGATTCCCATACAATGGGTATTTTAAATTTATGTCCCCAAAACTGATTTCCACCAACCCAAGATAATGTCTGATTCCATCCCGGAGAACGCATCGATACTTTTCCGTCAAAAATATAATATTCAGATAACCGAGCCTTTCCTGTAAAAGTTATTCCCCCACGTACAGAATTGAGACTTGCCCTAATATGACTTTTTCCTCCTGCAAGAAGCAGCAATGCTTGAGAAGCATCAATTGATAACTTTGTAAATTCTCCGCGCCAACGCGCATCTGCACGTAACCGTACTTCCCGAGTCGATTCCGGCCAATCTAAAGTCGCATTTAATCCTGTTATTTTTTCTGCTAATCCTGAAAAACTATCGTGATACACAAGAACACCATTTTTAATGACAATCCGCCCAAAAGGTTGTTTTAAAAGGTGCTCTATTTCTGGATGTTCAGGATTATGTTTTAATATTTCACGCGTATTGCGTATTGCCAACCCTAATGCACCTTGTGAGCGAGAAAACCGATCAAAAAAATCTGCTATTGTTTTAACAGGCTTTTCCATAACAAATTGAGGACGCATAATCCGCGTCTCTGAAAAAGAAACATGTCCCCAAAGAAGATCGACGACAGAAAGATCAACTTCTATTGATTCAGCTTCCATTAATGGCCCAACATCATCCATTTTAGATGTTAAAGTAACACCAGAAAGAAATGCTTTAGGATAAGGAAAAAGATGTAACCGCGGTGGATCACGCAATTGCACATTGTAACCGGTCCATGCACTCAAATCCTGCGCTAAACGAATGCGAATCGCATCTGTAGAGATGAGATAAGGTAAAACGAGAATCCCCACTCCAAATAAAAAGATAATTGTAATAAAAATTCCGCTCAAAAATTTTATTATTCTGATGCGCACAATATCCCTCTATATTTATCCCCCTATAACAGATTAAAAACAAACTTAAATGATCAAAAAAAGTTTTTATAACCCTATAATTCACTATATCCACTTTGTATCTTAATTATTTTTGTTCTTTATCCAAAATTTATTCAAACAGCAATGTTGCTGCTTCTTTATAAAGCAATTATTTAAAAATCTTCAAAACTATAAATCCACAACATTATAAAACCATTCTTACTGTTCTCATATGAATATTGCTATAAAACTCTATCGTATTATTAGAAAATGCTTTACAAAAAAACAAACAGCCTTACCGAAAGGATCTCTGAATGAATAATATTATCGATGGAAAAAAACTTGCTGAAGAGATTATTGCGAAAGTTAAGGCCGAAACAACAAAGCTCCGCCATCACTATAATATACAACCTAGTATCGCTGTTATTATTGTTGGAGATGATCCCGCAAGTCAAGTATATGTCACCTCAAAAAATAAAAAAGCCGAAGAATGTGGGTTTCTTTCAATCAAACATGTCATTTCCAAAGAAACACAAGAACAAGAACTCCTTCAACTTATTGCAACATTAAATTCTGATCCAAAAATTCATGGTATTTTGGTACAGCTGCCTCTCCCTGCTCATATGAATACAAATCGCATAACACAAGCCGTTGCTTTCCAAAAAGATGTTGATGGTTTTCATTATATTAATGTAGGAAAACTCGCGGCAAATGCACTTGAAGATGCGATTATTCCCTGCACACCAGCTGGTGCCATGATGATGATCGAACAACACTGTGGGCAAGATTTATCTGGACTTGATGCTGTCGTTGTTGGACGCTCTAATATTGTTGGAAAACCTATGGCTGCCCTTTTAACAGCAGCCAATGCCACTGTGACAATTGCCCATAGTCGTACCCGTGACCTTGATGATGTTTGTCGAAGCGCTGATATTTTAGTCGCAGCTGTAGGCCGCCCACAAATGATTAAAAAAGACTGGATCAAAAATGGTGCAATTGTTATTGATGTCGGTATTAACCGCGTTGCTGCACCAGAAAAAGGTGTAGGGAAAACACGTCTTGTTGGTGATGTCGATTTTGAAAACGTAAAAGAAAAAGCTGCCGCGATCACCCCTGTTCCAGGAGGCGTTGGACCAATGACAATTGCCATGCTTATGGTTAATACACTCAAAGCCGCCGCGCGATCACACAATCTGCCTATGCCAAAATTCTAAGAATTATAACAATTCCTTGTATATGGTTTTATTGTACATGATTAAGCTTGTTTATTTTTGCATTTTTCATGTCATAAAAACAGATGCTCCTTGATCTGCACGATTAACGGATTGACGAAAAACATGAAAAAGTTCGCGTCCAAAACCGTGTTCGTTTTTTGAAAGATCAGGAGGTATGATTTTTCGTACGTTAAATTTTGCTAAATCCTCCAAAAGAGTTAATTTACCCTCATGAGCATCAAGAAAAACAATATCACCATCTTGCAAACGTGCAATGGGACCATTATCCACTGCTTCCGGTGTCACATGAATGGCAGCAGGAATTTTTCCTGACGCCCCTGACATACGCCCATCGGTTATCAATGCTACCTTTTGACCGCGATCTTGTAAAACGCCTAAAATGGTCGTTAATTTATGAAGCTCTGGCATACCATTGGCTTTTGGTCCTTGATAGCGAATGACAGCGATAAAATCTTTATCATACAACACTCCAGATTTAAAAGATTTTTGTAGTTCTTCTTGATCATTAAAAACAAAGACTGGTGCTTTAATCTGCCAATACTCTGGTTTAACAGAGGAAACTTTTATAATAGCTGTTCCCAAATCTCCCGATAAAACACGAAGACCACCGTCAGGCTGAAATGGCTTTCTCCACCCTGCTAACACCTTATGATCACCACTTTCCTTGAGAGCCGCTTCACGCACCACATGACCATCAGCAGAAAGCTTTGCTTCAATTGCATAAGCATTGAGATCTTTACCAAAAACCGTTGAAACATCTTCATGTACTAAACCTGCATCGATAAGCTCGCGAATAATAAATCCCATCCCCCCAGCAGCATAAAAATGATTGATATCCGCTAAACCATTAGGATAAATGCGCGCTAAAAGAGGCACATGGCAAGAAATTTCTGCAATATCATGCCATGTCAATTTAATACCGCAAACAGCAGCCATAGCAATCAAATGAATCGTATGATTGGTAGAACCTCCTGTTGCATTTAATCCTACAATGGCATTCACGAAAGAACGCTCATCAATGATCATACCAAGTGGACTATAATGATCACCAAGATCTGTCATTTCAAGTACACGTTTCGTAGCTTCTTTTGTTAAAGCATCACGCAACGGTGTATTCGCATTAACAAAAGAAGCTCCCGGCATATGAAGCCCCATCATCTCCAGTATCACCTGATTAGAGTTAGCGGTTCCATAAAATGTACATGTTCCTGGTCCATGATAAGAACGAGCTTCTGATGCTAGAAGTGTTTGGCGATCTATTTTATTTTCCGCGTAAAGTTGACGTATCTTCGCTTTTTCATCATTACCTTGACCACTTGTCATAGGACCAGCTGGTATAAAAATTCCTGGTAAATGACCAAATGTTAGTGCACCAATCAATAAACCTGGTACAATTTTATCACACACCCCAAGATATAATGCTGCATCAAAGACATCGTGTGATAAGCTTATAGCTGTCGCCATTGCAATTACTTCACGCGAAAAAAGGGAAAGCTCCATCCCCGCATTTCCCTGCGTAACACCATCGCACATCGCGGGAACACCACCTGCAACCTGTGCAACACCACCAACCATACGGGCCGACTCTTTAATTAAGTGAGGAAATTTTTCAAAAGGTTGATGAGCTGAAAGTAAATCGTTATATGCCGTGATAATGCCAATATTCCCAACGATATTTCCCTTCAAACGCTCTTTATCTATTGCACCACAAGCAGCAAAACCATGAGCCTGATTGGCACATCCTAAAAAACTTCGTTTGGGGCGATGAACTTGTGCTTTCGCAATACGATCTAAGTAAATTTCTCGTGTTGATCGAGAACGTTCATAAATCCTTCGTGTAACTGTGGCAATTGTCTTGGAAAGTGCCATATTCCCCTCCCTCTTTCATTGTTGCTTCCCCTCATTCATTGAGAGAGAGTACGTTTTTATTCACCTTGTCTCTCATATTCTAATTCACTTATTTCATTATCTGCAGGCGACCAATAAACCTGCACAAGATGAGGGGAATTACGCAAAACTGCCCGAACAGGCATTTCTATTTCAGATCCATCTTGACAAGCTTTTTCAAAACAATCGCGTTTCTGAAAACCTTCGATATGGAGAATAATACAACGAGACTGCATAATAACTGGCAAAGTTAGTGAGAGTCTTGGCTCAACAGCACTCTTAGCATGAAGGGGCAAAACAAGTGCTTGTGTTCGCAGATCAAGCGCTTGCTTTAAACGATCAGCATCAGGAAAAAAAGAAGCCGTATGTCCATCACCCCCCATTCCTAAAACAACAACATCAAAGGGTTTAGGCAAAGTATTAATACGACTCGCCGCTGAAAAAGCTGAAAGTTCAGCAGTAATCGCTTTATGATAAAGCCCTACAAAACGCGCTTTTTCGGCAAAATTTTGTAACAAATGACACCGTACCATATGCTCATTTGAACGTTCATCGTGTGTAGGAACGAAACGTTCATCGACCAAAGTAATAATGATATTTTTCCAATCAATATCCGCTTTTGACAAATAATGAAAAAACAATTCTGGTGTTTTACCACCAGACACCGCTAAAACTGCTCTCTTACGCTCAAGAACAGATACACTAAGCTCTGCGGCTACTCGATCTGCTAATGCCAAGGCTAAAGTCTGAGGGGTTTCAAAATCTAAACGGTCAATATTCATTCTATACATACTTATTGCTCTAAACTAAATTGTTCCATATACGCCCATCACGTTCCATGAGAATCGCCGAAGCAGATGGCCCCCACGAACCAGCGTTATAACTGTGAAAAGGCTGTTTTATTTCTTCCCACCCCTCAATGATTGGATCAATCCAACGCCAAGCAGCCTCAACTTCATCACGGCGCATAAACAGCGTTTGATCTCCACGAATAACATCCATTAATAAACGTTCATAAGCATCAGGATTACGTTCAGAAAATGCGGAAGCAAAACTCATATCTAATGGAATGTGACGAAACCGCATACCGCCGTAACTTGGATCCTTAATCATCAACCATTGTTTTACACCCTCATCAGGTTGGAGACGAATCACAAGCCGATTAGAAAAAATTTCATCTAAATCCACATTAAAAATATTATAAGGAATAGGTTTAAAAACCACAACAACTTCAGACATTCGCGTGAACATGCGCTTACCTGTTCGTAAATAAAAAGGCGTATTAGCCCAACGCCAGTTATCAATCTTAACCTTAAGCGCTACAAATGTTTCAGTCTTACTCACTCTTCCCAGATCATCGAAATAAGACTCTACAGATATACCATTTGATAGACCAGAAAGATACTGCCCACGTACAGTATGCTGCCCTACATTATGTACATCAAGCGGTGTTAAAGAATGTAAAATTTTAAGTTTTTCATCACGTACAGCATTAGCACTGTTGGTAAATGGTATTTCCATAGCAACTAAACAAAGTAATTGTAGCATATGGTTTTGCACCATATCGCGTAGAGCACCAGTGCTTTCATAATATTCTGTACGCCCCTCTAACCCTAAAGATTCAGCAACGGTTATTTGAACATGATCAATATAGTTGGAGTTCCATAGCGGTTCATAAAGTGTATTAACAAACCGCAATGCCATTAAATTTTGAACAGTTTCCTTCCCAAGATAATGATCAATACGAAAGATCTGCTCTTCATTAAAGGCGCTTGCAAAT
>NZ_JBHIMK010000049.1:0-3435 GCF_042194085.1 Bartonella sp. MU70NMGDW | reverse complement strand
CCACAATAAGTCATCCTTGAGAAAAGTTGTCGAACATAGGGCATGCGCTCAACTGTGATGGCAACCGTTGCTCCCCAACAATGGCTTAAATTGATAGAATGTAATTGAGGATAAATTTCAGCAATTTGCCGTTTTATACGTTCATCTAAATTCAAAGGATGTTTATTATCATAACTTTCTACGCCACCAAATAAGAGACGATTATCAATGCTTTTGCGAAAATAGCGAACCATAAAACGGGAATCATCAACCGATTCCCCGCCTGCGAGAATTGAACTGTGCTTTGGTAATGGGTCCGTTGCTCCAATATAAGAACGAATAGAAACAATATTTTTTTCAATAAAACGCTCCAGACCAAGTTTATACCCATTTGTTGCAAGTAAAACATGCTCTGCTGTTACACTGCCTTTTTCTGTTATCACTTTCCAATGGGCTCCCTTGCGCTTTACTGTCGTTACTTGTGACTTCTCATAAAGCTTAGCACCAGCATCTTTAGCTTTTTTTGCCAATCCAACAATCAATTTTAAGGGATTTATATGGCCGGTATCCGCATCATAAATACCACCACAATAAAAAGACGATCCAAGTCGCCTAGATGTTTCTGCCCTATCCATAAAAGTAAGCGCATGATAGCCATAACGCTGCATCACCTCAATATGCCGTTGATAAGAAAGAAGCTCACGCCTTTTATGTGTCACAGAAAGCTGTCCTCCTATCAAATCACACGAACAATTAGGCATCGCGCATAAAGATAAAATATCTCTTTTAGCTTCTTCTGCTAAATCAAACAGAGCCTTACTTCGCTCAAAACCATACTTTTTTTCTAATGTTTCTACCCATTGCCGTTGCCCTGTTCCCAGCTGTCCACCATTGCGCCCTGAAGCACCATCACCAAAACGTGATGCTTCAAATAAAACAACATCTACTCCAGCCTTGACTAAATGATAAGCAGCCGACAGACCCGTAAATCCGCCTCCAATAATGACCACATCACACTGTCTGTTTTCACAAAAAGAAGGATAAGAGGGACGTTCTTTTAAAGTATCTTCATACCAAGAAATTCCTGGAGAAATTGAATTATAATCAATCATCGTCATAAAATTTAAACATTCAGCAGAAGATATTCACGCTCCCACGGACTAATTACTTCCATAAAAGTTTCAAACTCCTGTCGTTTGATTGCAGCATAAGTACTGACAAACACATCCCCTAAAATAGCACGTATTGCTGTATCTTGTTCAAACAAATTGACTGCCTCAATGAGTCCACGCGGTAACTCAATATTATCAGCGTTTACATTATTTGTCGCTGGCTCATCCGGCTCAATTTTTTGTTGCAAACCAATAAGACCACACGCTAAAGAAGCTGCAAGGGCTAAATAAGGATTCGCATCTGATGAAGGAAGTCTATTCTCAACACGCCGCGCTTGAGGAGCAGAACGGGGAACTCGAAAAGCTGTAGTACGATTATCATATCCCCATCGCAAATTAACAGGAGCCGAATTATCAGGGACAAGACGTCGATAAGAATTCACATAAGGCGCAAGCATCACAAGTACCCCTGGCATATGTTTTTGCAATCCACCAATAAAATGGCGAAAACAGATACTTTCTTCACCATTTTCCTGTGTAAAAATATTCATACCGGTTTTCTTATCAACAACCGATTGGTGAATATGCATAGCAGAACTCGGCTGCCCTTGAATGGGTTTTGCCATAAAAGTTGCATACATATTATGTTTTAGAGCTGCTTCACGAATTGTTCGTTTGAACATAAAAACTTGATCCGCTAATTCAATAGGATCACCATGACGTAAGTTAATTTCAAACTGACCTGCTCCTTCTTCATGAATGAGAGTATCAATTTCCAATCCTTGTGCCTCTGAAAATTGATAAATATCATCAATCAAATCATCAAACTCATTAACACCAGCAATGGAATACCCCTGTCCACCACCAATTGAACGCCCAGAACGACCAACCGGTGGAACTAACGGATAATCAGGATCGGGATTTTTCTGTACTAAATAAAACTCAATTTCTGGTGAAACAACAGGGCTTAAACCCATTTTTGTATAAAAATGAACCACCGTTCGTAAAACATTGCGTGGTGTGTAATCCACAATCTGACCATTTTGATACACAAGATCACAAATCACCTGTGCTGTGGGAGCATCTTCCCATGGAACAATGCTTAACGTAGAAAGATCAGGTTCAAGGCGTAAATCACCATCTGCTTTAGGATATTCAAAACCATGACCATCTTCAGGATAATCCCCTGAAATTGTTGCCATAAAAACGGCTGAAGGCAATGCCAATGATGTTTCCGATGTAAATTTTTTAGAAAGCATCATCTTGCCCCGTGGTACCCCTGCTTGATCAGGCGTAATACATTCAATATCCTCTACCTTACGGAAAGCAAGCCATTGTGAAACTTGTTCCCAATTGTGCACACCACGTAAACTTTTGAGAAAACGAGAGACAGGTTTAAAATTTTTACTTTTCGTTTGTTTACCATTTTTTACAGCCATAACATACCAACTTTACAAACAATCAAGCTCTATTCTTATAGTATCAGCCCCTGCTTAAACGACACGAAAAAAAATTATCAACTGATATTTTTGAAGAATACTATAAGATCTATCAAGGTAAAAGAACTTTACGCTCAACAAGCTATCCTATCACCATAGTGAAAAAATTGATATTGCACGCGATACATCGGTGCGAACCTTCTTCTTATATAAAACAGCGAGAAATACCATATTGTACGTAACCTAATTCCGATTCAAATAATCATATATAAGAAAACATTGGCGAGAATAATAAAGGCGAGATATTTAATTTTCTTTTGGCCGTAGCAATGCTTAATTAAAAGAAAAGAAACTTTTCTTTTAATATGAAGCAAGTTTTGTAACTCTATTGTTATTCACATAGAAGAAAACAGCCTAGGATAGTGAGTAGCTATGCCTTTACAACTAATGCTTACAAACACTCACCACGCCGTAATATGCGTAAATGTATTTTCAGGATAAGACATACGCTCAGCATTTCCGACATGAAACTTAACCATCCCCTGCATAATAGAGCTATCAACCTTGTTCTGAGCGGATACCTATAGACTCTGCACTTATATAAATTCCCACCGCTTGACATCGCACTTCGCACACAATATTTAGAGCTGAAAATACAGTAGAGCATACCAAATCCAATAGATAGGATTTTTTGCTAATTGCGCCATGCGTGATCCAATATTTGATAGTCTTCAGCCCACTAGGAGATGTGTTATTTATATCTAAAAAGCCCCAAAAATCAGGATATGAGAACACAATGATATCAATTTCCTTTGAACTAACGTCCTTCATCGTCGATCTTCCACCATCGTAAAATCTTTTTTGTATCAGTTGCTTTCACATACTTTGACTTATGATCTAGTGAT
>NZ_JBHIMK010000489.1:0-871 GCF_042194085.1 Bartonella sp. MU70NMGDW | reverse complement strand
ATCAACAACGTGTTTTATTTAATTTACGAACAGAAGCAAAAGATGGGCTTGTTGATTGGTATGCAGATCGCTTAAGTTTGATGTTCTTCATTCAGGCAGCAGGTTATACAGCACCATGGATTCACTTCGAGGGACGCACCATAACCCTTAAACCCGTACACTATGGTTTTAATGCTCCATTAGAGCCAAGCAAATTGCGTATTATTCGTGCCAATAAGAAAAAGACTGATGAAGAACTTACAAAAGACGATGTTTTTACATTAGATCTTATAGATCAGGCTGTTGAACGCGCTAAACTTGCTAATCCACGTTTGCGCCCTGTTCGTGTTGATGGAAAATCGGCATATGTGATGTATCTCCACCCAACACAGGTAACTCAATTGCGTACCAATACAAAGAGCGGGCAATGGTTAGACATTACCAAGGCAGCTTATGATGGCTCTGGAGCTAAGAACCCAATTTTTAATGGTTCTTTAGGGATGTATAACGGTGTCATTTTGCGTGAAGCTGAACATGTCCCCAATGGTATCAATTCAAAGACACAAGAGCCTGTAACATCTGTTCGTCGTGCTGTGTTGCTTGGTGCGCAAAGTGTTATCATGGCTTATGGGCGCGTTGGCAATGGAGCAACAGGAGGCGATGGGAAAGGGGGAAAACGCTATAAACTTGTTGAAGAACTGTTTGATTATCAACGTGAATTTGGGGTTGCAGCTAAAACCATTATCGGCATGAAAAAGTCACGCTATACCTTGCCGCATTCTGATCAAGGGGGACAAGACTTTGGTACCATTGTCATCCCTTCTTTTGCTGAAGCAAGCTAATTATTAAAGGATGACAATTATGGCAGAAAAATCGCTAATTACACAGGAAC
>NZ_JBHIMK010000488.1:0-871 GCF_042194085.1 Bartonella sp. MU70NMGDW | reverse complement strand
ATTTTAGCTTTATCATGGCCATAGGGAATGAGATTTTCATGTGAGATACCAATTTTTTGTGCAATTTCAATAATATGCTGCTTTTTAGCAGTGCGAGCAATTTCAATATCTGTTTTAGGCATGGAAAAATTCTTTAAACTTATCTTTTATTAATGTTCGAGATCTGTACCCCATGGATTAATTAGAAGAATTCATAGAGAACAGAAAGTGTTAGGATATCATAGAAGTCGATGACATGCTATGCAAGAGATAATGCTAAAGAAGCACGAGAAGAGTTTCATTGTTTTTTAGGAAAAAGAGTTTCTTTGCTTTTAAGCAGTAAAGATATGTTTAATTCAATTAAAAATATCTCGAAAAGAAGCTTTGGTTTGCAACAAAATGTCTAATGATATTAATGGATACCATAAGTGTTTTATGGCGGCACATCTGAAGTCCCTATTAAGATGGGATTGCTAAGAATAAAATATCCAGAAACATCTAGTTATGGAAAAATTAGAAATAAGCACGCAAAAAATTATCTAATTGATTAAAGAGTATAATCCGGAAGAGACTAAAAACAAGCGCATAGATCGAAAAAAGAAAACAACACACGCTGCTTATGCAATCGTTATGATTATTAGCTAATAAAAGCACCTTGGAGCTGAATTGAAGGACTCATAACATCCTATTCTAGCAAAATGGCTAAAGAAACGACTCACAACAGAATAAAGTAACAAAATACAAAAAACAAAGATAGGCAAAAATAAATCACAAAATAAAGAATTTAAAGAGCCTAAATTTATAAGAAGGTACTATTGATAGATGGCGCACCCGAAGAGATTCGAACTCCTGACCCCCAGATTCGTAGTCTGGTGCTCTATCCAGCTGAGCT
>NZ_JBHIMK010000487.1:0-872 GCF_042194085.1 Bartonella sp. MU70NMGDW | reverse complement strand
TATCAGCATTGTCTTAATTTGGAAAGTGAGGCCTATTTTGCTATTCGTGAAATGTGGGATAAGCTTTCTGATACTGCTAAAAAACAATGTTTGACGAGGGTCCGTCCTGGAGATGGAAATTATTTTCTCTTACGAGACTGTTTTCTCAATGAAAGAGAAAATAAAACAAGCAAAAGGCGCAATTACTTTTAAGTTTTTATACGGAAAGTTAAAAGGATGCGAATTTTGATGAAAAGATTAAAAGCCTCTTAAATGACTATCTGCCTCAAGACCAATGGAAATTTGACTTATTTATTTTGTTATATCGCACTTTTATGGAAGGTGTGGCGACATAAAGTATGGATGCCTCCTTGAAATGTTTAAGGGGGGCGTGGTGGAGTTTTAGGAGGATTTGTTGCGCTTTTTAAAGAGAAATAACGGGTGTGGGAAACCCATTTCGTAATGGTTCTGGTAAATGGTATAATGGTAAAGCTTCTCATGAAGTGTATAAAATTTATAGAGCACGTTCATTTTTACGCTTTAAAAAAGAGTAAGCCCAAGTACCATCTCACACTGTGCTCGTTCCCAATGGTGCCTCTCGACAGCCCTTGAGCCTTAGAGACGGTTCATAAGAGGCACTTTTAGTCTTTTTTTTATCGTTTTTATTCTACGCAGGCTTTTCCACTTGTAACATGCAAGAAAAAGAGATTGATTCAACAGCAAACAGATTGAGGATGAAAAATCCTACGGTATTAAGTTTTCTTACTTAACACAAAAACTTAACACAAAAAATATGAATTATCATTATAAACCAATTCACTGTACGAATTTTATAAGAATTTTCATTGTTGACAGACCAGTGTGACTTGAGAACCTTCGTTCTTTGAGGGCGT
>NZ_JBHIMK010000486.1:0-874 GCF_042194085.1 Bartonella sp. MU70NMGDW | reverse complement strand
TCGGTTATGGGACCAGCAGAAGCGCCTTTGGCTTTGGTTCGGGGGCGTTATCGTTTTCGGCTTTTGCTGCAAGGACAGCGCTCCTTTGATATACAAGGGTTTATACGTGCAATGCTTAGTGGTACACCCAAAATGCCCAGTTCTGTTCGGGTTCAAATTGATATTGATCCGCAAAGTTTTTTCTAAAACCAGTATCGCATAAAGTGAAGGTCTCTTTGCTTAAGGTGCTTTACTTTAATATTATATATTTCAGAATAAGCATCCTAGCAGCAGAATATGATACATGTGCATTGCATTAAGCAGCGCCACGGGAAAAAATATCTTTGTTATGGAATCAGCAGAAGCACCTCTCTTATTTGAGGGCGCTATCATTTCGGCTTTTAATCCTTTTTTGTGTTAGGGGCAGGATCCTTTTGATAGGCGGATTCTTTTTATAAGGGCGGATTATAGGAGCTGAAAATGCTTAGCTGTACACCCAAAATACCCAATTCTATTCGGGTTTAAATTGATATTGATCTATGCTTTTTCTAAAATCAGTGCAATATAGTGCCATATAAAGTGAAGCTATGTGGACTTAATGAAGGTCGTGTTTTTGATGTTATTTGACCTTAAAACCTTATGCAGCAGCGTTCATAAGATGTATCAGCGCTGTACGAGTCGTACCTGCTTTTCTATGCTAGATTAAGGCGAGAGTATTGCATATATCTATTTTATTTATCTTTGACGAGAACACAGACTCATTTTGGAGCGTAAAGGTCAAAATGCGTATTCATCGTTGTTGTCCTTATTTACGGCTTTAGAATTTTCAAAAGCGTCCATAATTATAATTTTTATAAATAATAAAATATTGATTTATAGTGATAATATGCCGTTA
>NZ_JBHIMK010000485.1:0-874 GCF_042194085.1 Bartonella sp. MU70NMGDW | reverse complement strand
CGTATATGTTAAAGGAAAAAAATATTACGTATTTGATATTCTCATTCGTTATAGAAATAAGGTAGTGGTCTTATAAGCTATTTAAGATATTGACTTATCATTATAAGACTTTGATTTTTTTATACTGAATTACAATCACAAATAAAGTAAGATCCTCCCATCTTAAATCTTCATATTAAATCAATTAAAATCGTTTCCTTGAAAGTTACAAATGGAGGTGGTGTGTGAGTAAAAACGATTAAAAAAGGAATAAAAATGCTTCTTATAAAGCTTCTCAAGTGCAAGGGATCGCAATATTGGGAATTGTTAATAGTATGAGAGCTCAAATTTATACTTTTATTAAGCATAAAGAGGATAGTGCACAATGGATTTACACCTCAAGGGAAGCATGTATCCTATTTACGAGCGGGGTTTGAAATATCGTTAAGAGTACTGAGCAATAGCTCTTTAAAAAGCATGTAAATGAACAACATTAAGTTGTTCTGTTTGAGATGTTCTGTTTTGTGTGAGAGGAGCAACATCATTAAAGCAATATTTGCTAATTATTTAAATAGCACTCTTCCCCCTAACTTTCGAATGTTAGCCAATTACATGATCTATCTACTTTATTTGCTTCTTTGACTGTTGTAAATTTTTGATGATTCAATTTCGTAGTTTTAGAACAGACATATCTATCCTAAAACTCTTACATATTTCAGCGAATGAGAATAATTATACATTCAGATTATCTTAAGCGAAAAATATTTTCATACCAAATAAATATGAAGAGCTACTGCTATGAAAACTGATAAATCCATAATCTCTTTGTTGTTTATATGTCAATAAATTAAACGCAAAGGAAAATTCTTCGTCGTTCTTAGGATATTTTTCGTTT
>NZ_JBHIMK010000484.1:0-875 GCF_042194085.1 Bartonella sp. MU70NMGDW | reverse complement strand
TACGTGGAAGACATATGGCTGCATTAAAAAACATCAGAAACAAAAGGATATGCTTAATCCATTATTTAAAAGATATGACTGTAACTGCTTTTGAAATACGTGAAATCAAATAAAAAACGACAGTAAAGATAGACGTTTATTTTCTCCCTTTACAACTCCATATTCTCATCCAACTAGGCTGTTTACCTATTTCAAAGGTTACCCTAAGATATATGCAATATGCTCATTCCATACATAAAGAAAAAAGGTTCCTAACACGGCACCACACCACCTGTATAAAAAGGCAATTCAGCATACTTTAAAATGCCACTTTTTCCATACAAACATTGTTTCTATATGTAGTTTGACATAAGGTTTTGTATTAAGTGAAAAGAGGTTGGACTAGTTAGGATTAGGTAGTAATTTTTTATTTTTATAGCTATTTTTTTACCATTAAATACGTGTTTTGTTAAAATAGATTTTGACACTCTAAAATTGCAAAAAAGTGTAAAAATCAGAAAAAATCGAAATTTGGTGGTAAAAATTAAAAAAGGCTTTGGTACAACACCTAAAGCGGAGAAAGACGACCAAGTTTTAAAAAACCTAATTTTACCCACCCATTGTTAATGAGCAAGGGAAGAACAGGAGCGCCATCGGCATTTTTAGGCAGTGTACCCAAAATAAAAAATAACGCTTGAAGATTATTGGCCTGCCCTGGAAATAAGCGCTGCAGAGTGTCAAGAAGCTTCATAGGCTGAATATGGACAAGTTCAAATTTTGCTGTCAAATATCCTTCTTCATCAAAAGAAAAAGGCCCATTAATACGTAACCCACCACCTGTATGAAAAGTCAATTCACCTTGCTTTAAAAGCCCACTTTTTCCATACAGTCGCTGT
>NZ_JBHIMK010000483.1:0-876 GCF_042194085.1 Bartonella sp. MU70NMGDW | reverse complement strand
AAACGAAAAATATCCTAAGAACGACGAAGAATTTTCCTTTGCGTTTAATTTATTGACATATAAACAACAAAGAGATTGTGGATTTATTAGTTTTTATAGCAGTAGCTCTGCATATTTATTTGGTATGAAAATATCTTTTCTCTTAAGATAGTCTGAATGTATAATTATTCTCATTCGCTGAAATATGTAAGAGTTTTAGGATAGATACGTTTGTTCTAAAACTTACGGAATTGAATCATCAAAAATTTACAACAGTTAAAGAAGCAAATAAAGCAGATAGATCATGTAATTGGCTAACATTCAAAAGTGAAGGGGAAGAGTGTTATTTAAATAATTATAAAATATTGCTTTAATGGTGTGGCTCCTCTCACACAAAACAGAACATCTCAAACAGAACAACTTAATGTTGTACATTCACAGGCTTTTTAAAGAGCGATTGCTCAATGCTTTTAACTATATTCAAACCCCGCTCGTAAATAGTATACATGCTTCCCTTGAGGTATAAATCCATTGTGCACTACTTTCTTTACACTTAATAAAAGTATACATTTGAGCCCTCATACTATTTAACAATTCCCAAAGTTGCGATCCCTTGCACTTGAGAGGTTTTATAAGAAGCATTTTTATTCCTTTTTTTAATTGTTTTTACTCACACACCACTCTCATTTGTAACTTTCAAGGAAACGATTTTAATTGATTTAATATGAAGATTTAAGATAGTAGGATCTTACTTTATTCGTGGTTGTAATTCAGTATAAAAAATCAAAGTCTTATAATGATAAGTCAATAGATTAAGTATCTTATAAGACCACTACCTTATTTCTATAACGAATGAGAATATCAAATACGTAATATTTTTTTCCTTTAACATATACG
>NZ_JBHIMK010000482.1:0-877 GCF_042194085.1 Bartonella sp. MU70NMGDW | reverse complement strand
TTAAAAACGGGGTTTTTTAATGCCCCTTTGCACTAAAAAAGACGTAGATTCTAAAAACTAGGACTAAACTGTAAACAAATAATCACGAAACAATCCAGCCTCTCCGTTTTTTAAAGCAAGCTCCTATCCTCTCACCCTTCCATGTAATGCATTTGGAATATAAAAGCTTTACCACCATACCACTGAGCACCATCATAAAATAAATGAGAGCCGGTATGAGATATTTCTTTAAAAGAAATATGGATATTGTGCATCAATTGCAGTTTTATAGGGTGATGTTAACTTGGCCTCCCCGCTCTTAAAGGATAAAGATTCTAAAAACCCATTTTTAAACACCCATTTTTAAACACCATGTCCGTTTATAAAAGCACAAAAACTCTTGGGGACTCTTAGGGGGATCTTGGGCGGGCTTCTCTGGGTTCCTCCTCATGAAATGCCCTTAAGCCTAAAGCAAGACAAACACACTTAAGAATATCCAACCCACAGCGAAAAAATACTGTAACGTTTCAAGGAAGTATGCCCTATATTACCACACTTCAAACGAGAGTATTTTACAGCTATTGTATGCCAGAGTGGAGAAAGGATATTGCGGTTTTCTGTTTATGTAATTTCTGTAACGGGGAGACAGCTTCATTTGGAGAGAACATGAAGTTGTCAAGGTAAAAAACCAATTTCCAATCTTACCATTTCCCTCTGCTTTACAACTTTCAAAAGCCTCTAAAACTCTGTCTTTTAAAGAGTGGAGATTACGCATTGCCTCATGCTTTTGTTTCTCACATATCTTTTTGGATCACGCCCCTCATGTCATACGACAACGCTCCAAACCAAACACACTCAAATCAAAAACACTTTGGTTGCCAATGCACATGCGTGTTTT
>NZ_JBHIMK010000481.1:0-877 GCF_042194085.1 Bartonella sp. MU70NMGDW | reverse complement strand
AAAGTAAAATATAAATATGTTATATGAAGCATTTCTCTTTTTTAAAGATATAATATAAAAACAATATGTTAATTAAATTTTTTGATATAAGAAAACTTCTTTTATTTTTATTTTAAATAACGGGTTAGGGCGAGTCTTGTGTGGTTTTATTGAAGATGTGCTTTTTAGGTTTAAATCTGGCGCTTTAAATACAATTTTAGAAGTAGCAAAAAAGCTCAATTTCTTCTCTGTTGTGATGTGTTGAATAAGTTTTTTAATTTTCTATAGAGTTTAATTTTTGCAATCATGATAGATTGTGACAGCTGTCTGTCTAAGATTTTTATAAGTTTAGTAGGAATAGATATATCCATATGATAAATCCATTGAGTCCTGTATCTTTACGCTTCATAAAAGAATAAGCCTGCACCATCACACACTTTGCCATCTCCCAATGTTGCGACAGCTCTTGACACGGTTCATAAGAGGAGTTTTTAGTCCTTTTTTTTACAGTTTTATCCATACACCAATCTCGCTTATCACGTGCAAGCGAATGGTTTTGATTGATTCAATATACACAGATTTGGAATGAGAGAATCTTAAGATATTTGACTCTCTCATTTAATATGAATAATGCTAGATTATGATTATAAATTAATGACTTATCTATTTTTAAATCCATGACCTTGGTTGTACTTGTCAATATTTCATTTTCATTTATCGTCAACTATTCTACTTTTGGATAATGACTCCATTGTAAGGAATGCCTTTAAGAAAGCATTCTCGTTTTAAAGAGTCGTTATAGTTTTTTTGTTTTATAGAAGGATCAATAATGCTAAACATTATACTTTGATTAAAAAAGAAAGTAAATTATGACTATTATACTGAAACCGAGCGAGGT
>NZ_JBHIMK010000480.1:0-882 GCF_042194085.1 Bartonella sp. MU70NMGDW | reverse complement strand
TGCCATGAACATCATAAGTTTAGCAACAAAACCAGAAAAAGGTGGCAATCCAATAATCAAAATGGCACAAATACCAAAACAAGCCCCAAGAATTGCCAAGGTTACAGGGAAATATGTGCCAACTTCATCTTCTTCCTCCTCTTCATCATCACCATAAACCTCCATTGTGACAGCCAGAACATTAGCAGCCACATCTTGACAGCGTTCAACCAACTCTACCAAAAGAAAAAAAGCTCCCAGTGCTAAAGTTGAAGAAACAATATAAAAAAGAGCACCTGCTGTCAGTGCTGCATTGCCGATCCCTATTGCTGCCAACAATGTACCAGAAGAGACAAGAACACTATAAGCTACCAAACGCACTAAAACTTGACTCGCCAATACCCCAATAAAACCAAAAATCATAGTGGCCAACCCACCATAAAACAAAACGGTATGACCAAAATGGTTAAAATATTCACTTTCAGGACCAAACCACAGCAGCGTTAAACGTAAAATAATATAAATACCCACCTTGCTCAAAAGCGCAAAAGAAGCTCCAACAGGCGCTACTGCTGCACTATAAGTTGGCACCAACCAAAAATTAAGCGGCCACATACCAGCCTTAAGCAAAAAAGCAATACCTAGAAGTGCAACACCTATTTCGAACAAAACAATATCTGTAGAAGATATATATTTTATTTTAACAGCCAAATCGGCCATATTAAGAGTACCAGCGACTCCATAAATGAGTGCTGTACCAACTAAAAAAAGTAATGAAGCAACAAGATTAACCACGACATAATGCAACCCTGCGCGTACGCGTGCCTGACCAGAACCATGCAAAGCAAGCCCATAGGAAGCCGTTAACATAACTTCAAAAAATACAAATAAATTAAATAAATC
>NZ_JBHIMK010000048.1:0-14741 GCF_042194085.1 Bartonella sp. MU70NMGDW | reverse complement strand
GCTTTTTATAGTCTATTCATACATGGCAATTGTTTATAAAAAATGGTCAATTGAATCACGTATAAAGTGTGAATTCTAAATGGAATTCATATGAAATAATTTCACACAAACTATTGACTTTGTTGTGTGTTTTTTATGATAAGATTCTTCTCTTATACGGCGTTATCAATTTTATTTGCAAAAATCTGCTTCGCTTTTGACTTTTGATATGGATACAACCTCTTTTGAGGTAGAGCAAAGAATTTTTTAGCCATGGAGAGTGCAACAGTGTTCTTCAAAAATCTTGATTGGTCTGTTGAAAAAATTAAAGAGGTAGATAATTATTCAGCACGTTATCAACTACCAGATTGTGAAGTACAAATTCTTTATAATGACGCAATTATCAAAGGTTATCCGTAATTTGATGTTGGAGTTTCGATTAGTACTGGTATTTTAGCTACTGCCTGCATGGTAATTGATCCCTATCAATTCTCAGCACTTACAAGATCTACAACTTGATTTTTATAAAAAGGGGTTGAGAGTTTGTGAAGAAGAAATATATGCGGATTGGTTGGAATTAAGCTTGATTATCTCTTGAAATAGGCGATAGAAAAAAATTGATCTTCATAAATGCTTTTATTCCAGATATGGAGCACTACCTTGGCAAAAGAGTGAAGTTGAGGCAATAAGGTTATCAAGATAGATGATGCAGATTATAGCTACTTCATATTGGTGCACTGGCTTTATTGGGTAATGTTGCAACCTTACAATCTTATTATCAAAGTTTCAGTGCAGGGGATCATTTAGCTTTGATGAAAATACCCAAAAGACTCATCTTGAACGTGCATTGGCTTTAGCCAAAGAAGTGGTGAAATCTAAGAAACTCAGCTACACTTTAATTGCAAAAGTAGCAAAAAATATGAGCCATGTGGAAGAAAAACAAAGTTCTTAATAAGAGCTTTCCAGAGAGGTGGAGCTTCATTCTTGGAAGGAAAAAAATAGCTAAATTTATCGAAACAAAAGATAAGAAATATCAAGAAGATCTCAAAAAATTATAGGAACCAGAGTCTAGTTTAACGCTGCCATTATCAGTTGAGTGAACCCAACAATGGCGGAGTTCTATCCATTGGAAGAAATCTGATGTTTGAAAGATGATTTCTTGATGTGAAGCTAATGTTATAATAAATAATTATTATAAATCAATATGTTGTATATATTCATAATTTTTGAGATTAATGACCATTGACAAATAATTTTGCATCATTTTTTCTCTTACAGCTTTTTGTAAATCATCAATGAAAATTTTTATAATGGAAAGTTTATTGATAACATAACTTTTGTATGTTCATTACTTTACGCTTAAAAAATATAAAAATAATGAAATGCAATTAAGTCATCAACTTCTTATTCTTTTCAATTTTTAATCATAAAAAAATCTTTTTATTCATCTTGCTTATAAAAAGAATTAGCTTTTTTCTGGTAAGACAATTGGAGAAATAAGGATTTTAGATATGTTTCGGCGTTCCATTTCAATCACTTTAAAGTGTAAACCATCAGTTTCAAAACTTTCTCCCTCATTTGGTAAATGACCAAACTGCCAAAGCATAAAGCCTGCCAGAGTCGTATAACGATCTGCTTCATCCACAAGGTTACGCCCAAGATAACCACTTAAACGGCGGATATCAGCATATCCCTCAACAAGAAGACTGCCATTTTCAAGTTGTTCTGCGATCATGAGTTCTTCATCGTCATCGGGAAAGTCTCCTGCAATAGCTTCAAGAATATCGGTTGGTGTTGCAATTCCTTCAAAAGATCCATGTTCATCAACAATAATTGCAAGCTGAATCGAAGAATGACGTAATTGCTCCATCAATCGTAAAACACTTGTATTTTCATGAACAACGAGGGGTTCTCGCATAGCTTTTTTCCAATTAATTTTTTTCCCCTCAGCCAAATTCAAAAGAAGATCTTTTGTCAACGCAACGCCAACAAATTCATCTACTTTTTCACGCGCAAGAATTAAGCGGCTATGTTTAACCTTTTGTAATTCTTCACGCATTTCATTTTCATCAGCATTTAAATCTAACCACTCAATCTCATTACGCGGCGACATGATAGAGCGAACAGGGCGATCAGCTAAATCGAGAACACCACGAATCATCTCCTTTTCTTCTGGTCTAAACAACTCAGAAGCTGCAGCCTGTTCAGCAATAACATCTACAGTCTCAGCAAGATGACTATCTTTACTTCCTCCTCCTAAGAGCCTCAAAACAGCATCAGCTGTTCTACTGCGTAGATCATTTGTTTTAATCATTTTTTCACGGTTACGACGTCCAATTTGATTAAAAGCTTCAATGAGAACAGAAAAACCAATAGCAGCATACAAATACCCTTTTGGAATATGAAAACCAAATCCTTCAACAATGAGAGTAAAACCAATCATCATCAAAAAACCAAGACAGAGGATTACAATAGTGGGATGACGATTAATAAAACGCATAAGAACACCAGATCCGCACATCATTACTCCCATAGCAGCTATGACTGCGATATACATAACTGTTGCCTGCTCTTTTGCAATCATCCCTGTTGCGGTAATAATACTGTCTAGTGAAAAAACGGCATCCAGCACCACGATTTGAACAATTACTTGCCAAAAAACAGCATAAGCAACGCCTGTTTTTCTTTCATGTGATATCCCTTCTAATCTTTCATGTAATTCTAGCGTTCCCTTTGCGAGCAAAAAGGCTCCACCACCGATTAAAATAAAGCTATGCCAACTAAAGACAAAAGATGAAAATGAAAGAATTACACTATCGAGTCTCATAACCCATCCGATAACTGTAAGAAGGAAGAGCCGCATAATTAATGCTAAAGTAAGACCTAGAAAGCGTGCGCGGTCACGCAAATGCAGTGGCAATTTTTCAGCTAAAATTGCAATAAAGATAAGGTTATCTATTCCTAAAACAATTTCGAGAAAAACCAACGTGATCAAACCAAACCACGCATGGGGATCAGTGATCCATTCCATCATTCCTTACCTTTTAGAAGCTTAAAAGCGCGCGATTGACAAAAAAAATTCATAGGCTTTTATTCGTATATTGGATCATGAACATTGAATGTAAAAAAATTTATATTCAACGAAAAAACCAGCAAAATATTGCTTGAATGCATGTGATTACTGATAAAACAAAATGATGCCCCATCCCGCTTAAAACCACAAGAAGGTTCCTCTAAATTTTGCTCGGGCATTATGCTCGATAATCCTCCAACTATAGATTCTGTATAACAATCAGAACATTTATTTATAAAGCTTCTTATAATGGGTTTATTTTTATATAAGATCAAGTGGAGAATATCATATTTTTAACCTTACAGACAATGAGTCTATATAACAAACAACAAAATATCTGGACATCCATCCTTAGGAGCGTTATAGAAACGCTCATTCTCATCTTTTGGGAAGCTTATGGGTGATTAGCTCAGTCGGTAGAGCAGCTGACTCTTAATCAGCGGGTCGTGGGTTCGATCCCCTCATCACCCACCATTCGATTTTATACCATAAATAACTTAATTGATTGCGTAAATTTTTTAAGATACGAGTTGCTAAATAAAATTGGGAAGTAGGATTTCCCCATATGCATTTGTTTAAAAGTGAAGATTGTTGATATAGCTTAGTCATCAGGTTTTGTACTTTTAGAGGGCTTAAAGAACTTCCAAAAGACATTTAAAGATCTTTTAATGCGTATTGTTTCTTTTTTTTAATCGCAATTGGTAAGGAGAAGTTTCTTACCGACAATTGTGTTATTAAAGGGGTATAAAAATCAACAGTTTTCACTTCTTTTAATATAAATTGATTAAATTTTTTTTGGATTTTTGGCATATTGTTTAAAGATAGAAGAAACTTTACATTTTAGTTGTGTCAGTAGCGTGGATATTTTTTGATAACTCTCCTACTTAAACAAAAAATCTCTGTAATAATCATCAGTATTCCAAGAGGATAAATCAAGATAAAACAAAGTAGTTAGATGGACATAACAGGAATAAAATTAGATCAGTTTAATTGTTTAAAGCTAATACCTGCTAAACGACAGAAAATAAGCTTTAATAAGGCTTCAAGTTTTTAAATATTAGACCTTACAGTTACGCTATACTGTTTTGCCTTTAGCTTAACCGCTAAAAAGATAAACATTAAGAAAGCTGCTCAGAATCATTATAATATATTGATTTATAATAATTAATTATTCTTTTTTTGAAAAAAACTTTATTATAATAAACTTCTTTTGTTTCAATCCCTCTTATAATGAATTAATTAAAATTATTATTTTTGCATCATAAATGAGATTAACGTGTGGATAAAGACTATTGAAGAAAAGCATAAAAATGATTCTTATTAACGTTCTGAAGCGCTAAAAGTTATCACAACATTGGAAAAATAGTATAATGGTGCAGGCTTGCTCTTTCATTAAAAGGGTTCTTTAGGTATTCTTTATCTATAATAAATTTTCTTTTCAAACAATAAAATGAAATTATTTTCAGATAGAGGTTTTTAATTTTGCGCATTTGTTTTTTGCAAAAAGTTTTGCAATCATGTGCTTTATCTAACATAAAAATCGATTACACTATGAAATAGTACTTTTAGTATCCAATTTTATGGGAGTTTTTTTGAAGGAAAATAGATAAATATTTCTATGTTTTTCGTAAAGTAAGATTCTTATAAAAGAGGACCTTCAAGTTTCAATATAAAAAAGATAAATACAAATAATGATTGTATTAATTTACATATACAATCGAATTTAGTATAGATTATAATCTTTATAGGCATACAAAAAAGAAGTCGTTGATAGCCTTTTATTTATTCAGGTGGTGTTTTGGAGGCTCTTTTCCAATATTGATGCGCTTCAAAAATGGCGACCACAAATAATGAAATGATGAGCGGTATAATCAAATAAAACATTCTAAAGACAATAAGTGCTGCAATAACATCGGTTGGATTTATATTGGGCATGCCTGTTATGAAGAGAGCTTCAAGAACTCCTACTCCTCCTGCTGGAGCATTGGAGAGAAGAGTTATCGTAAAAGATGCTAGGAAAACACCAAGAACAGAGATAAAATGAATATCTGCATTGTGTGGGAGAACAGCATATATAATTCCTGCTGCTCCTAAAAGCTCTAGAGGGCTAATGAGAAGCTGTTGAATAACAATTTTCAACCGTGGATAAGAAAGTTGAATTTTCTTACCTAAGCGTAAGGGTTTTAACTGAAGCCAGCTACCAAACGTATAAAGTGCTATACAGCTGAGTAAAATTGCTCCAACCGTTGTTCCTAACCATTCAGGAAGTTCTTTGTGAATGAGGGTGATAATTTCGGGTTGCAGCACCAAAACGATTCCCAAAAGTAAGATTGTTCCGATTACAAAAGTAAAAGAGCAAAAACCTACTAATATTGCGATTTCTGTTCCGTTTAATCCTTTCATTTTATAGGCACGATAGCGCACAACGGCACCAGAAAAAACTGAAGCACCGATATTGTGTGAAAGAGCGTAGGTTGTAAATGAACATATAGCGATAAAAATCCAAGAAATTTTATGCCCTAGATGTTGCAAGGCAATTCGATCATATCCAGCAAGAGCAGCATAAGCTAGGAGAGAACATAAACAGGCTAGTAACCAATGCTGTGCATTTAAATCGCTCAAGCGCTCCAATACATCCCCAAATGAAATGGCAGAGAGTTTCATATAAAGAATCCGAATAGATATCAGCATTGCTAAGATACCAATCAAGGGCCATATAAATTGCTTTATTTTCACGATTCTTTATCCATTTTATGTTTTCTGTAAATTTTCATGGTTGAGCGTATTCCGTACAGATCTTCGTTCCGTTATATACTCCATAATGCCATTGGCAATTTCTTCATCATCCGTTACTACAACATCAGCACCTAAATCAATGAGATATGCTGTTTCTGTGTCGGATAATGCATGTGTGATTATATGGATATCTTTCTTCATATCCCGTATATTCACGATACATTCTCCTACTTCAATGGTGCTTCGCATTGTAATAACAACTTTATGTGCATTATTTATATTTGCTGCGTCCATTATTTCTTGTTGAATGATATTGCCGCAAATAGCCTCAAAGCCATCTGCAATCGCTTTATCAGAGAGGCGTTTTGATTCTTCTACGATCACTACAGGTTTACCTCTATTTATTAAAGATAATGCAACACACTTACCAATACGACCATAGCCAATAATTACGATATGGTTATTTTTTAAGGTCATCGGTAAAAAATCTTGGTCGGGATCTTGTGGATCAATATCAATAATTGTTTGGGCATTTTGTGAAGATGCAGAATTTTTTTCTAGACGTTTTTTAATTTTATTACAGGCAATGAAAACAAGAGGATTGAGCAAAATAGAAAAAATTGCTCCTCCAAGAATTAAATCATGAGCGTCATTGTTTAAAAGTCCTAAGCTTAAACTTAAACCAGCAAGGATAAAGGAAAATTCTCCGATTTGGGCAAGGCTTGCAGAAATAGTCAAAGCTGTTGCATTAGAATAGCGAAAAGCCTTAACGATGAAAAAGGCAACAGCAGATTTTCCGATTACGATAATGAATAAGGTTGCTAAGAGAGGAAAAAAATGAGTTAAGAGTTTCTCTGGGTCAAATAACATGCCTACAGAAACAAAAAAGAGAACAGAAAAGGCATCGCGCAGTGGTAAAGATTCTTCTGCGGCACGGTGGCTTAATTCTGATTCGCTCATGACCATACCAGCAAAAAAAGCACCAAGAGAAAGGGAAACACCAAATAAATGAGCGGCTCCGAAAGCTACTCCTAATGCAATAGCAAAGACGCTAAGACGAAATAATTCACGGGATCCCGATTGTGCGCTCATTTTTAAAAGCCATGGGATAACGCGTCGCCCAATGACGAGCATAAGTGCAATAAATACAATCACTTTCAGGATGGTGAGACCAAAAATACCCCAAATACTTAAATCCAACCATTGAACAAGAGGATCAAACGCTTCTTTTTTGGTATTGCTGATGGCACTTGCCAAGGAAGGGATGAGAACAAGTATAAGGACCATTGCTAAATCCTCAATAATCAACCATCCAACTGCAATGCGTCCTTTTTCTGTTTCAATAAGATGACGCTCCTGCAAAGCACGTAGCAGGATAACAGTACTTGCTATGGATAAAGCAAGACCGAAGATCAAACTACCACTGAAGCCCCATCCCATAATCAAACCAAGGCACAAACCTAGAAAAGTAGAAAATGCCATTTGTGCAATAGCAGCGGGGACAGCAATAGCTTTGACAGATAAAAGATCTTTTAATGAAAAGTGGAGCCCAACACCAAACATCAGCAAAATAATGCCAATTTCAGCAAGTTGATTAATGATGACGGAATCTATTTTAAATCCGCCTGTATTGGGTCCCACAATAACACCAGCTAACAAATAGCCTACAAGTGGTGAAATACGCAAACGGCTAGCAATCATTCCCAAGAGAAATGCTAAACATAAACCTGCAACAATAGTTGTGATAAGTGGTGTGTCGTGGAGCATGGATTATTTACTATTCTTGATCAAAAAGCGAATGAATGAAAATGATTATATTTCTATGAGAAGAGAGGCGAAATGTATCATACGTATTAAAGGGCATTTTTATTTCACTTTGGTATTCGCACGATTATTTCGTTCACGCCACCAATTTCCTAGCAGGAGTAAAATAGGAGCAGCAATAAAGATAGAGGATGATGTTGCAATAATAATCCCAAAGACCATGGGCAATGCAAAATTATGCACAGCACTTCCACCCCATATCGCCATGGGGAGCATAGCAAGAATTGTTGTGGCTGATGTAAAAAAACAACGTACAAGAACCTGATTAATTGACAGATCAATCAGCTCGCGCAACGGCATTTTTTTATAAAGACGCATATTCTCGCGCATCCTATCATAGACGACAACTTTATCATTTATAGAATATCCAACAATTGTTAAGAGTGCAGCGATAGCCGTTAAATTAAAATCAAATTGAAATAAAGCAAAAAAGCCAATCATTTTTGTGGTGTCTAGAATGAGAGTGATAATTGCTCCAATGGCAAAGAACCACTCGAAGCGTAACCATATATAGAGAGACATGGCAATAGCCGCAAGAATAACAGCAGTAAAAGCAGCTGTGGCAAGCTCGCCTGAAATTTTGGGACCAACAACTTCTATTTGATCGAATGTGGTATCGGGATAGATATTTTGTACAGCTGTTTTGACCTTATCAATGGCGATGGTTTGTTGTGCTTCGCTACCGCTTTGTTTCTGCATGCGAATTAATACGGTATTTTCGTTATCAATATTTTGCAAGGTAACTTCACCAATATTAAGAGTAGAAAGCTTGGAACGCAGAGTTGCTAGATCTGCTGGTGCTTTCGTGGTAATACTCATTTGGCTTCCGCCAATGAAATCAATTCCGAAATTCAATCCAGGCTTAAAAAAGAGAAAAACTGAAGCCATTGATAAAACAATTGAGACGCCAATACCAATGAAGCGTGCTTTCATAAAGTGGAAAGTTGTGTTTTGTGGCAGGATGTTGAAAGCAGAGTGAATATGCAATTTTTTAATTTTCCATTTACGAACGATCCAAATCATGATGATGCGTACAATGGTGATATTTGTAAACATGGAGATGATAATACCAAGCAACATTGTTACGGCAAAACCACGAACGGGACCAGTACCGAACCAAAATAGTAAGACGGTCGCTATAATTGCTGTAACATTTGCATCAACAATGGTTGCAAAAGCGTGTTTAAATCCACGATCTAGGGCTGCAAAAGCACCCACACCTTTTCGACTTTCTTCACGGATACGTTCATTGATGAGAATATTAGCATCAACAGCAATACCGATGCCTAAAATAATACCAGCAATACCAGGCAGGGTAAGCGTAGCTCCCAAAAGACTCAGTGCAGCAAATGTTAAAATCGTGTGTAGAGCTAGTGCTATATTGGCAATTAATCCCCAAATGCGGTAGAGAAGAAAAATAAAAATTGCAACAAGAATAAAGCCAATTATGCCGGTGTAAAGTCCCATTTGGATGGCATCAGCACCAAGATTTGGACCTACGGTTCTCTCTTCAATGACCGTGAGTGGTGCGGGGAGGGAACCAGCACGAAGCAAAGCAGCCAGAGTTGAGGCTTCTTTTGGGTCAAAGTTTCCTGTAATTTGGCCTTGTCCATTGGGAATGACACTATTGATGGTCGGAGCGGTTAAAACCTTATTATCTAAAACAATAGCAAAAGGACGGTTAATATTTTGTCGTGTTATATCGGCAAATATTTTTGCACCAGCGGAATCTAGAGTAAATGAAATAATGGAACGTCCTGGTATTTGGGGGTCAAAACCTGCACGGGCATCTTTCAGGACATTTCCATCTAAAGCGATTTGATCATAAATCGCATAATGTTGTGTTGCATCAGTATATCCAGGAAGAATAGAAACACCTATAGGGGGATTATTGGGGTCCACATTAGAAGGAACAAGATGAAAACTCATCTTAGCGGTTGTTCCTAAAAGATCACGTAGTTGTTTTGGATCTTGTAGTCCGGGCAATTGGACCATAATACGATCATTTCCGACCTTTTGGATGGCTGGTTCTGAAACACCAACTTGATCTATACGGCGACGGATGATTTCTAAGCTTTGTTCAATAGCATTGCTTACACGGTCTTTTATACCAGCTTCCGTTAATGTGACGCGGAGAGTTTCATTTTGAGCACTGATCGTGATGTTATGTTCTGTTGTACCAAAGCTACTGTGTATGGGGGTTATTAATGTTTTCAAAGCAGAGAGTGCTTTTTCAGTTTGCGATGGATCAGAAATAAGGGCAATAATGCTATCTTCAACGATACGCACACTTGAGGTGCGGATTTGTTTTTCACGCAATACATTGCGTACACTGCCTAAAACTATGTGTAACTGATCGCGTTTTAACGTTTTGCTATCAACCTCGAGCAGGAGAGAAGAGCCTCCTTGAAGGTCAAGACCAAGTGCTACACGGGTGTCGGGTAAGAATTTCGAGTTTTTAACTTGTTCGTATGAAAATAAATTGGGTAAGGCAACATAAATGCTGCTTAAAAGAATAAAACAATAAAGGGTAGTTAACCAACCAGGTGTACGCATGATATATTCCGCTAATAGGCAATCTAACAGTTATTCAAAGTTAAAAGCACAAGTAAAATAAGATGATCGTTTTATATTCAAGGAAGAGAATTTAAGTGTGTTCATTAGGAGGAGCGCGTTTATTTGAGAAATATTGCGTTTTAACGCTACGAAATCGCGTATCAATAGCTGGAATCTTTATTAAAAAGAAATCCAATATTAGGATTTTTTGAAGGGTTCTCGTAAAAATAGATTCTGTATGGAGTGTTACAAGTTTTTTGTTTTCAGTTGTGGTAACATTCAACTGATCACGCTTATTGTGTAAATCAAATCTATTCGTTTTAATGGTATTATTAGTGTGTGACTGTTTGATTAAATAGGCACGCGTTCCTAGGTTGCTCGTCAAGAATACACCTAAACTGGATAGAAAAATCCAAGTTGTCAAAGGAAGAAAATTTTCTTTTTTGCAATAGAGGTGCAAAAAACACATGCTAGAGTGCCTTCTTTAATCTTATTGAGTTCAGCTTATTTATTATCCTTTTCTCTTATTATCAGTATTATAGGATAAGGGAAAGCTTTTATAAGATTATTCTACAAAAGTTGAAAATATCTGCTTTATACCATATTAAGGAGGGGGGATAAAATCCTTTTTGTGCGCATAAGGTCGATATGTATTCATTTTGTAGAGAAAACATCCACATACTTTTCCTTCTTTTGGGGATTATCTTTGTATTTAATTCTGGTGCATGGGGGAATAGGGGTGCACAAAATACAATTGTCGAACAAACAATAGATTCTTATTCAGTTGATGAAATTATTCAACAACAACAGTTGATTATTAAGACTCTTGAAGAAAATAGTGAAACTTTAAAAAGAGATTTTGACAGAAAGTCAGAAGATGAGCGTTCTTTAGAAGAATTGCGGTTACGTGCACAAGATATCAGTGAACGTGCTATTGAGGCAGCATTTGTTTTGCGTCCTCCTCTTAATGAGATTAATACACTTCTTGATCAATTAACAGAGCTTCATCGTGACGTAAAAAAACTGAAAAGCTCAGTGAAAGAGTATTCTTACTTGATAGAGCAAAAAGCTAAAATTAACAGTATCATGCTTCGTTTTGAAGAAATTTTCTTAGCGGCAAATGGGATAGCTGAACTTTCTATTTCTCAATCTCGGGAGCTTTTTAAACGCACGCTTACGTATAGGTTTGAGTTTTCGATTCCGATGGTTAAACAGCTCGCCCAAAAAACAAAAGAGGCTTCATCAGATTTTCTTTTGTTGTTAAATTCTTGGTGGAATTTTATATTTTATTTCAAGTTGTTACAACTATTTCTTTCCTTTTTAATTCCACTTTTTATCACTTTGGGTCTTTCGTATTTTTCTCGAAAAGTTCTTGTTCATGTGTATTGCCACTTTAGGAAGTCTAATGAGGAAATATCTTATTTACAACGCTTATTGATCGCCTTTATTTCAGTTCTCTTACCTTCGCTTATATGTACTCTTTGCGTTTATCTTGTGTTGTTTTTGTTTCGTAGTTTTAACTTAGATCTAGGTAAGCTTACAACAGTTTTTGATATGATAGGTTGTCAGATTATTTTAGTATTTTTAATCAATCGCTTAGCAATTGTTCTTTTATCTTCGAATATGCCCCATGCGCGTCTTCTCAGTATTGCACCATCGTCTGCTTATCAATTAGTGATTTTACTCACTTCTTTAGCGGGTGTGTTGGCATTTGATGCTGTTCTTGATAGTATTTATCAAATCATTTCAGCGCCTCTATCTTTGACAATTGCTAAAAGTTTTATTGCTGTTTTTCTTGTAGCGATATTGCTGTTTATAATATCATTTGTACCTTTGCGATTTAGACGTAAGCGTTTTCAAGGAGAAAAAAAAGAACCATACTTTTGGCCATTTTATATACGCATTCCTCTTATTGGCTTGGGGGTACTGCTCTTTGTGTTAAATCTTTTAGGTTATGTTGGTCTTGCACGTTTTATTATGCAGCAAATTATGATTGGTGGAGCATTTTTAGTTCTCATGTATTTAGGAATACAAAGCGCTCAAGCACTTGGAACTAAAGGCCAATTTATGAAAACAACGGTTGGTCATCTTTTGATGCAGAGGTTTCATTTAGAAGAAAAAACGATGAATCAATTGGGAGTTTTTGTGAGCGTTTTTCTCAATTTATTTGTTGTTGTATTTTGTGCAATGCCAATTGCTGTACAGTTTGGATTTTCCTATTCTGATTTGAAAGCAGTATTGTGGCAATTGGTTACTGGTTTTCAGATTGGAAATATTACTCTTTCTTTGATTTCTATTATAACAGGAATTATTTCTTTTTGTGTTTGCTGGTTTCTTATTCGCCGATTTATTGGTTGGTTAGATAGTGTGGTGTTGGTTCATGGAGAGTTTGATTCTGGTATACGGAATTCTATCAAAACAGTGATAAGTTATGGAGGCGTTGTTGTGTCTGCTTTGACGGGATTGTCAATGGCAGGTTTGGATCTTAGAAATTTCGCTCTTATTGCTGGAGGACTTTCACTTGGTATAGGTTTTGGTTTACAGAATATTGTCCAAAACTTTGTCTCTGGACTTATTATTTTAGTTGGCAGACCGTTTAAAATAGGAGACTATATAGAATCTGGATCAGTAGGTGGTGTTGTTAAGCGTATTAGTGTGCGTGCAACGGAACTTGAGACCATTCAGCGTAAGACGATTATTATTCCCAATTCAAGCCTTATTAATAACAACGTTAGTAATTGGACTAGACGTAATAAAGTAGGACGAATTGATATACCAGTTACTGTATCATCTAAAGTTGCTCCAGAGCATGTTGCTGAAATTTTGTTGGAGATTGCTTTTGCAACAGAAGGCGTTTTAAAAAATCCTACCCCGCAGGTGAGTTTTACAGCATTTGATCATAAGAGTTTTTCCTTTAATTTAGCTATTTATGTGCCTAATATTACCTCACCTTCTCATGTAACCAATGCTCTTCGATTTGTCTTATATAAGCGTTTTGCTGAGGAAGGAATCTTAGAATGCTGAAATATATTTATGCTTTGATTACAGTTATTCTATTGAATATTTTTACCATAACAGCTTTTGCCGCAACAGTGAAGAATACAGATTTAAAGGTACAGTCTCTCATTGTTGTCGAGGGAAGTATACCTTCAAAAGTTTCTTTAAATACTCATCAAACAATTACAATTTGTATGAAGGGATGTTTTATAACTTTTCCTAATAAAGACCGTTTTGCAATAAAGGCAGATGATAATATAGAAATCAGTAGGGGAAGAGCAATTTTTAAATAAAATGATTGAGAATTTTTATTTAGAGATAATGTTTAGAAGGATAATGATATTGTCGTATTAATAATCTCATCCTTTAGAAAATGGTAGAAAAAAGGTATGATTGTAGTATAAAATAGGTATATTTTTTATACTATATAGAATCTAAAGTATGCATTTTGGATATAAAAATATTGAGGTATTTATAATATTTTTAATGAATATCGATTTTTTAAAAATAGTTACATCATTTTTAGAATTTTTCTCATAAAAAAATTTATAAAATATACTATTTTGTTATTTTTTGCGTTTGTTTTGATACAAAATGTTTTATATTTTATCATTTAAAAAATATAATAGGTATTTTTATTAAATATTTATTATTTGAAGTATTCATTATTCTAATATTTTAAAATTTATTTGATAATATTAAATTTTGATGTAATGATATATTAATCTAGTGATAGATTTAAATGTAACTATAAAGGAGTACATGCGATTTTTCGGCATAAGATTTTATAAAACTTTGTTTTTCTAAATGTGATTTTTGATTATATTTAAATTTAGCAATGGGGTATAATTTTATGAATACAAAATTTATAACAGCATCTTTTTTTTCTTTGATTTCATCTTCTATAGTACAGGCTGCAGATGTGGTGGCTCATGAGGAGCCAGTACACGTTGCCTCAGAAGTTGTTGCTTCTTCACCTTTTTCTTGGGCAGGTATTTATTTCGGGGGGCAAGTGGGTGGCTTTTCAGGTAAGACTTCTGCAATGACGCGTGATGTTGATATTCCTCTCTATCCTGATGAGGAGAGTAAAAGTAAACCATGGATACCTGTCGAGAAACAGTATATGCCTGAGCTTTCTGGATTTATAGGTGGTTTTTATGCAGGTGTTAATTTTGATCTCGGTAATAATTTTATTGTGGGGATTGATACGGATATGCTTTTAACGGAAAAAAAGGATACAAAAACAAGATTTCATGCTGATGAATCGAGTGCTGGTGGAACGGGCACTGAAGGAGCGGGTACTGAAGGAGCGGGTACTGAAGGAGCGGGTACTGAAGGAGCGGGTACTGAAGGAGCGGGCACTGAAGGAGCGGGCACTGAAGGAGCGGGCACTGAAGAAAAAAGTCGAAAAAGGGCAAAATTTGTCAGGAAACAGGGTAGAGGCTTGTCTCGCTCTGTTGCAGAGGATAAAGACAGTTTAACTTTTAATCATACGTTAAAACAAAAATGGACAGGTGCTACACGGGTGCGTGTTGGGTTTTCTGCGGGGCGTGTGATGCCTTATATTGCTGGTGGT